>JBKJSJ010000334.1:0-2518 GCA_046595965.1 Ferruginibacter sp. | reverse complement strand
ATCCTGCTTGTTATAAATAAATTGTTTGCGTTGATAGTCTGCAGGTGTAAATGTTTCGCTCAGGTAGATGGCATCTTTGGGGCAGGCCTCTTCGCACAATCCGCAGAAGATACAGCGCAGCATATTGATCTCGTATTTGGCTGCATATTTTTCTTCCCGGTAAAGCTGTTCTTCGCCGGGCTGTCTTTCTGCTGCTTCCATGGTAATTGCTTCTGCAGGGCAGGCTACTGCGCAGAGCCCACAGGCAGTGCAGTTCTCCCTTCCTTCTTCATCCCTGTTTAATATTTGCAATCCACGAAAAACAGGACTGAAGGGCCTGGTTTGTTCGGGATAATTTATAGTGGGTTTCTTTTTAAAAATATGACTGAAAGTAATGAACATGCCCTTGAATATAGCGGGCAAGTAGAGCCGCTCCATAAAACTCATTGGTTTCCGGCTTACTTGTTTTACTCTGTTGGTTAATGCCTGCATGTTATTTTTTGTCTATCTGAATAATTATGTTTTCAATTTTGGGTTTTAAATCGGGTAAATCTTTTTTTACTGTTTCCCAGATATGCAGCCAATTAACAGAATCATAGACATGAATATAAAAATTTCTGGCTGCTTTCATTATTTGCCATTCTATCTCTTTAAAATCATTTTTGCTTGTCTCGGAAATCTTTCCTCCATATTCTCCAATTACAATTAATCTCATTAAAACAGCATGCCTCAAAATATCATTTTTTATAAAATCTTCTTCTTCGATATCTTTTACATAATCATCAATAGCGACAATACAGGAAAGTATCAGTTCAAAATAATGAAGATCTCTTTCCATGCTAAAAAATTAATTTTTTCTCCCGATCAAAAATATTTCTGATCCTGGGATACAGCAATTCATTTTCTACCAAGTCAACTTTTTTATGTAGCATTTTTTCCAGATCAACCAGGTATTTTGCCAAACCGAAATAACTAATGCGAGTACCCTCTGTTAAACTAAAAGCCAAATCAATATCGCTTTTGTCATTGGCATTGCCCGTAGCATAACTTCCAAACAGGTAAATACTTTTCACTGGTTTATCGGCAAAATAATTTTTAATTATGTCTATTTGTTCTTTGCTTAAATGCATAATGTTTGCAAAAATAATGTTTTAAAATTCTGGCAGCTATTTATTAAAATATAAAATAGCGGCACCTGTTACCAGCATATTAAACAATGCCAGAGGTATTAAAATTCTCCAACCCAGGTGCATCAGTTGATCGTACCGGAATCTTGGTATGGTCCACCGCACCCACATGAACAAGAATATGAAACAACAAACTTTAAACATTAAAGCTGTAATACCTATTAATGCTGCAATGTTTGGTGAAAAGTTGGCTTCGTTCACAAACGGCATATCATAACCACCAAAAAAAAGTGTAGCCATAATAACACTGCTGATAAACATATTAATATATTCTGCAAATAAATAAAAGCCCAGTTTCATAGAGGAGTATTCTGTGTGGTATCCGCCTATGAGTTCATTCTCTGCCTCGGGCAAGTCGAAAGGGGTACGGTTGCATTCTGCAAAAGCACATATTAAAAAAATAAAAAATCCGAGGGGTTGATAAACAACGTTCCAGTAACTGCCTTGCTGCTGCACCACCATTTCTTTTAGGCTAAGCGTACCCGTTACCATCAATAAGGCAATAAGAGATAAACCCATGGCCAGTTCATAACTGATGATTTGCGATGCTGCCCTTAACCCTCCTATTAATGAAAACTTATTGTTGCTTGCCCAGCTTCCAATCATGATTCCATATACACCCAGGCTCACCACGGCAAATACATAAAGGATACCGATGTTTACATCTGCTATTTGTAAAGAAATAGTTCTGCCAAATAATTCTATTGTATTGCCCCATGGAATAACTGCACTGGTCATAATGGCCGTAAGCATGGCCAGGCCGGGGCCCATAATAAATAAAGCACGGGAGGAAAAATTAGGAATAATTTCTTCTTTAAAAAATAATTTTAATCCATCTGCCAATGGCTGCAATAAGCCAAAAGGCCCAGCACGATTGGGGCCACGCCTGTCTTGCAAAATGGCTGCTACTTTTCTTTCTGCAAAAGTGGTGTACATGGCTATTACCAGCGACGACATTACCACTACCACAATGAGTACCAGTTTTTCAATTATTAAAGCCAGGTCAATTGCTAAGAGCATCATTTTGTATTGAATAAAAAATAATATTAAAACTATACTATGCAAATACGTGTCTTCCTTTAGGTTCAGGTATTTGCCATTCTTTTTCTACTGTTATCTTTAACCAATCTTCTGCAACAAATGCATTATCGTCTGCACTCCGGAAATATAACGTGCATCAATAATCTAAATTGAAGCTCCGATATCTTTATTGCTCCCAGGTTTGTTCAGGATCTTCTTTAAAATCTCCCGCATGTGCAGGCCTCTGTAGATCGCTTAATTCTATTGCTGGATTATTAACTCCACTCACCGTATGAATATCCATCAATAATCTTGGTGCACGCCCACCCAAT
>JBKJSJ010000310.1:0-7263 GCA_046595965.1 Ferruginibacter sp. | reverse complement strand
TTTTTACTATCAATTGTGTCAATGCTTTTTGCGCTATATTAATTGTACGCTAATAAAAGTTTAGCGATATTAAATTTCAGTTTAGCCGTTGTATGTTTATGGATGGTCTTAATTTCTGTTAGTTTTATCTTTCCATAAATTAATAGCAGGTATTATCAGGGAGCAGATTGTATAGTAACTTCCCCTTCTTCTATATCGCAGATTCAATTTGCACAAAATGACCCGCTGGTGATGTTAATTGCCAGAAGGAAGTGGTTATACAGGCTGAATTAAATATTTTGATAAGTTTTTTTTATATCCTTTTACTTATAACATTCAATTAGCAGTAGGCCAAAAATGAACTATCTGAAACAGCAGGCTGATTTAAGAAAAAAGCTTCTCGGCCTTTATTTTAAAGCCAATGCAGGTCATGTAGGATGTTCCCTAAGTTGCATCGATCTGTTAATTGCTTTGTTCGGGATAAAGAAAACAAATGAAAGGGTCATTCTTTCCAAAGGCCATGCTGCCGCAGCATTGTATATTGTTTTAAACTCAACAGGAGAGCTCAGCGAAGAAGAACTTCAAACCTTTTATAAGAACGGAACCAAATTATCTGCACATCCTTCTGCAGGTTCCTTTATAAATATACCATTTGCCCTAGGCTCACTGGGGCACGGTTTTCCCATTGGCTGTGGCATAGCTACAGCCAATAAATTATTAAACAATGATGAGTATGTTTATATACTGATGTCCGATGGCGAAACCAACGAAGGTACCACCTGGGAAGCTGCCCATTATGCGGTGGCCAAAGAACTGGATAATTTAATTGTTTTAATAGATAAGAATAATTTACAGGGCTTTGGTTATACAAAAGATATCCTGGGCGATACAGCCGATATTGATAAATGGAAAAGGATAGGCTTTGAAGTGATTGAAACAGATGGTCATTCTATTGAAAATATATTGGCGGGTATCAATGATCTCAAGGCGGTTAAGCGTAAACCAAAATTAATCATTGCCAATACTGTTAAAGGCAAAGGAGTAGATTTTATGGAAAATAAAATGGAGTGGCATTATTTACCCATGGATAAAGAAATTTATGAAAAGGCCATCATCTTAATAGACAAAAATTATTGTGCGTAGAGAATTTTCAACCATCATTCAAAAATTGATGAGTGTAAATACAAAGATTGTATTTATTACCGGTGACCTTGGATATGATGCTTTAGAAAACGTTCAAACTATAGCGGCTGACCGTTTTATTAATGCCGGCGTAGCTGAGCAGAATATGATTGGTGTGGCGGCAGGTTTAGCCTACAAAGGTTTTCAAACTTTTACTTATAGCATTGCTCCTTTTGCGGTGTACAGGTGTTTAGAACAAATAAGAATTGATGTTTGTTTTCATGATCTTCCTGTGTACATTGTGGGCAATGGAGGAGGCTATGGATATGGTATTATGGGAGCTACCCATCATGCTTTGGAAGACATTGCCTGCATGAGTGCCTTACCAAATATTACCTGCTGGGTACCTGCATTTACGGAAGATGTTGCTTTTTGCCTGGATCAGATAACTACTTTTAAAAAACCTGCTTATTTACGCCTGGGTTTGGCAAAACCTTACCCAAATAAAATTGCTATTAATACAATAAACAAAGTAGCAGGAAATAAAACTCCAAAAATAACCGTCATTGCTTTGGGGCCTGTGGTCCATAATGTGCTGGAAGCAATTGTTGGGTATGAAGAAGTTGACCTGTTCACAATCCTGACCATTCCAATACTGCAGTTAAGTGATCAACTTTTACAAAGTATTAGTGCTTCCAAAAAAGTGATTGTGGTAGAAGAGCATGTAGAACGGGGTGGTTTAGGAGAACATATTTTATCGCTTTTGGCAAAAAGAGGGATAAACGATATTTCCTATATAAGCCTTCATGCAAAAGGATATCCAAATAAGTTATACGGTAGCCAGGCTTATCACCAGCAAGAAAGCGGGTTAGATGCTGCTGGTATTCAAAGAACCATCTCACAGTTAATTTAATAAGAAAACGTGTTAATGAAAGAAAAAATACAGCAGTTGCAGGGGCCGGTTTTTATTTTTGGAGGCAGTGGATTTATTGGAGCCAATTTATTCAATACGATCCTGCAATACCGAAGCGATTGTTATGCCATCACACACAATCCCCGGGATGCCTGGAGATTGAAATTATTGAACATTCCATTGCCAAATATTTTGCACTGCGATATCAATTATAAAAAATCAGTGGAAGCTGTTTTTGAGGAATACCATCCCAAAACTATTTTTAACCTATCTGCTTATGGGGCTTACAGCAAACAAAACAACAGTAACTTAATATACGAAACAAACGTTGTGGGCACATTAAATATACTGGAGCAATGCAAGGGAATCCATGCATACATACATGCGGGAAGTAGTTCAGAATATGGATTAAACAGTACCAACCCTTCTGAGAATAGTGAACTGATGCCTAATAGCCATTATTCAGTTTCTAAAATATCGGTATCCTATCTGTTGAAATATTTTGCACAACAGCAACAGTTGCCTTGTTTAAATTTGCGCCTCTATTCTATTTATGGTCCGTGGGAAGAACCAGACAGACTTATTCCTAAACTGGTAGATTTTGGATTGCAAAATAATTACCCCCCGCTGGCAGATCCGGATACTTCCCGTGATTTTGTTTATGTGGACGATTGTGTAGAGGCTTTCATTGATGCAGCTAATCATGTGAATGCATCAAATGCGGGAGAATCCATCAATATAGGTAGCGGGCAAAAAGTTACGTTGAAACAACTGGGAGCAATCTCCAGGGAGTTATTTAATATTGATACGGAGCCGCAATGGGGCAATATGCCCAACAGGAAATGGGATACGGCTGATTGGGTTGGTAATTATGAAAAGGCAGAATGCTTAATAAACTGGCGCCCTGTTACAAGCCTGGAGCAAGGGTTAAAGAAATTTTCTGAATGGCAAATAAATACGGGCTACCGGCAAAATATTTTACCGGCTTTTCTGTCTCCTAAAAAGCTTGCCAAAATAAGCCCTGTGATAGCATGTTACAACGATGCCCAGGCAATTCCCATCATGTATGAACGGTTGGTAGAAACTTTTAAAAAATTAGGTTGTAATTACGAGATCATCTTTGTGAATGACAATTCACCGGATGATACCGATACAGTTTTGCAGGAAATTTGTGAAAGGGATATGAACGTGATAGCCATAAAACACTCCCGTAATTTTGGTTCCCAGGCGGCCTTTGTGAGCGGAATGGAAATTGCCAGTGGCGATGCCATTGTATTGATGGATGGTGACCTGCAGGATCCACCGGAAATAATTCCCTTGTTTTTTGAGCAGTGGCAAAATGGATTTGAAGTTGTTTATGGAAAGCGGGTAAAACGAGAAGCATCCTGGTTTATGAACCTGGCGTATAAATCTTTTTATAAGGTATTTAGCAAAATGTCAAACATCAACATTCCGCAAGATGCCGGCGATTTTTCACTGATGGATAAGAAAGTAGTAGAGCAAATAATAGATTTGCCGGAAAAGGAACAATTCTTACGTGGCCTTAGGGCCTGGGTTGGGTTTAAACAAACCGGCGTAGCTTATACAAGGCCCCAACGACTTTTTGGCACAAGCACAAATAATTTGCGCAAAAATATCGGTTGGGCAAAAAAGGGAATTTTCTCTTTTAGTTATTTGCCCTTGGAGATCATGAGTTATGTGGGCCTGTTTCTTACATGTATTTCCTTTCTGGCGATCATTATACAGGTAGTGGCAAAATTCCTGTATCCAGGTATTCCACATGGAATTACAACTATTATTGTATTGGTTTTATTTTTTGGAGGCATTCAGTTATTGGCTATTTCTTTAATTGGAGAATATTTATCAAAGGTATTAGACGAAGCAAAAGCCCGCCCTAAATTTATAAGAGACAAAGTAATAATCAGGGGCAGAACGATCACTTCGAATGCGGCCTTAAAAAATATTTTAAAATAATTATGATGACTGCAATGAGTGAAACTTTCAGGCCCGTAAAGAATGACCCGCCAACAGGCATACTAGGTAAGGTCAAATTTTATGGTAGAATGCTGCTGGACTTTCAGATATTGACAATTTACACGGATATTAAAAAAGTATTGCCACAATTTAAGGGTAAGGTGCTGGATGTAGGTTGCGGACAAAGTCCTTATAATTTCTTATTGAATCAATCTGAAGTAAGCTATACGGGGATTGATATAGCAGATGCTTCCAATTTTGATTATGCAAATAGTAACATTATCCCTTTCGACGGCAAAAATATCCCCTTTGGAGATAACAGTTTTGATGCCTTGATTTGCACAGAAGTATTGGAGCATGTTTACAATTACCAGGCTCTGGTAGATGAAATGTACAGGGTATGTAAGCCAGGTGCAAGTGCAATTATTACGATTCCTTTTTCCGCCCGATACCACTATATTCCTTATGATTATTTCAGGTACACTCCAGGTGCATTAAGCAAGATATTTTCTAAATTTTCTGTAATAGAAATTGTTCCCAGAGGAACAGACATCGTTACCATTGTTTCAAAAATAATAGTGCTGTTTGCCCGCAACCTGGTTCCAACCTCCCTGCTTAAAATACTATTACTGCCATTTTGGATTTTATTATCTCCTTTGCTGGTAGTAGCAGTTATTATTGGCCATGTAAGCAGGATTTTGAATGCGGGGAGTAGTCATGATCCACTTGGGTACAGCATCAAATTGATCAAATAATGGACGTAAAAGACGAAAGGGGATTTAATCAAATATTTGAAAATACACTTGCTGCCCAAATACGCAGGCAAAGGAGGTGTGATTATATGATTGGTCAAATGGATCACCCTAAATTAAATGATCAAACTAATATTTTAGAAATCGGGTGTGGCACGGGAGAAGCCATTACCTATATTGCATCAAAAACAAATGCAACTTGCCTGGGCATAGATTTATCCAATCATTTTATATCAATCGCCAACCAGAATAATAAAAGGGAGAATCTGCACTTTGCAGTGGCAGATTTCAACAACCCGGTTTCATTTACAGGTGCAATGCAATATGGCAGGTTTGATTATGTAGTAGGTAATGGCATATTGCATCATTTGTATTACAACCTGGATAACTCTTTGGTAAATTTGCACAAGCTTTTAAAGCCAGGGGGTAAAATAATTTTTATTGAACCCAATATTTATAACCCTTATGTGGCACTAATTTTTAAAGTACCTTATTTTAGAAAAAAAGCATTTTTAGAGCCTGATGAAATGGCTTTCTCACCGGGATTTATAAAAGATAAATTAAAAAGGGCAAACTTCTCCAATTACAAAACCGAGATCAAAGATTTTCTGTTACCGAATGTGCCTGGTATATTAATCAAGCCCGTTATAAAACTAGGTAGCCTGTTGGAAAAGACCCTTTTGACAAACATTGCACAGTCTGTTTTTATTACGGCAGTAAAGTAACTATGGGCTACAATTTTGTATATATTTTGTTTTGAATGAGCAACCATTAGTAAGTGTTTTAATGACTGAATATAATAGAGAAAAATATTTAATGGAAACAATAGAGCGTGTATTAGATTTCGCCTATACTCAATTTTAATTAATTATATCAGACTATTGCTCCACCGATAATAGGTTTTAAAAAAACTTCATAAACATTGTTTCAGGATAAAAATATAAAGCCAGGTTACAAAAATCCAACAAAGAAAGGGTTGGATTATTTTAATGTATCTCCCTTACTTCTCCTTATCTATGGATTA
Organism: Ferruginibacter sp.; assembly: GCA_046595965.1. GTDB lineage: Bacteria > Bacteroidota > Bacteroidia > Chitinophagales > Chitinophagaceae > Ferruginibacter. The sequence continues at coordinate 1,499 of JBKJSJ010000310.1, read as the reverse complement.
TTTTCTCTTTTATGTGGACCAGTAATACCGGTTGCAAGTGGCTTTGGTTGGGATGGGGTTGAATATGGCAGAATTGCTATGAATTTCGAAAACTTGATTGGCCACCTGGATAGTTACCGGGCGGGACGGGTTTTTCCGGGTGTCTTAATATTTTACATTTTTAAGGTCTTTTATTTATCTTTTGATACCGCTTCTATACTACTCGGTTTTCAGCTTTATTATGTCATCATATTAGTGGCATCATCTATTATTTGGGTATTGATCGCTAAACAGCTTCGATTAACTTCTATTTCAAAATGGATAGGCTTTATCGCTTTGTTTATTAATTATCCGATGTTAAATTTTCATTTCTATTATTCTGCACTAACCGATGGAACAGCATTTTTTATAGGGTTGTTTATGCTTTATGCGTACCTAAAAAAATACAATGCCTGGTTGCTTATATTCACGATGCTTGCTTTTTTTACATGGCCTACGGGGATAATTATTGGCTTTATTTTATTTATCTATGGCAACATTGAAAACAATTTCTACAGTTTAAAACCTAAAAAGATAAATCTATTTTTTATTCTTTTAATTCTCTCACCTCTTTTTATTAAATTATTAGCGCTCAATTTAACGGGTGAATTAAAACACTTAATCGTTCTTGCTAACCTTGATGGAAAAATTTTTCATAAATTTTCCAAGCCGCAAGATTATACACCTGTTAACATAGATTATTTTTTAAATTCACTCGTAGTGATCCTGTACATATTTCTGCTGTATTGGAGTATTCTTAAAAATTTTGATTTTTTTGGTTTTATTAAGGCTCATTTTACAAAAACAATTTTTTTTAAGATTTTAATTTCTGCATGTATTTTTTTTGTGTTGATTTTTCTAAAATCACTTTTATATTCACCTGTTTTAAATACCCTCACTTTTTCAGATTATGTTAAAGCTGTGATTGAAGCTGCAATCCGCCTTCCGGTTTTATATTTAGTCGCACATGTTTCTTATTGGGGTCCGATAATTATTTTACTCATAATATTTTTTAAAGAGTTTGTTACTCATTTAAAAAAAGACTATTTGCCTGTAACACTTGGGTTTTTGTTTACTGTTTTGTTCAGTATCAACCCGGAGAGCAGGCCAATTATTAATTTTTATCCTTTTATAGTGGTTGTGTTAATACAGGCAATTGATTTTTCCAGGATCAAAAATTTAAAATTATTTAGCTTCTTATTCATTTTTGTTTCCCTGCTTTATTCAAAAATTTGGTTACGTATTAGTATTCCATCTTCAAATTTTCCTGAATCCATCAATACTGACTTTGATAAATTTCCGATGCAATGGTATTTTATGAATTTTGGATGGTACATGAATTACCAGATGTATGTGCTGCATGCTTTTTTTGCAGGTTTGTTTTTTATTATGTTTCTTTTCGTTTGCAAAAGAGAGGAGCGAATATTAACAAATGGAAACCTCTAAAAATTAGCTTTCAATTATTTGTCCTGTTTCAGAAC
>JBKJSJ010000291.1:0-2989 GCA_046595965.1 Ferruginibacter sp. | reverse complement strand
CAATGGCACGCTTGACCAGGCTTTAAGAAGCTATAAAGTACCGGAGAATAAACTGGAAGAGCACAGTCTTGTAAATGGAATGTTGAGAACGGATGCTGTAACCAAAGAAATGCTGATAAAAGTAATTGAGAATTAAGAGACGATATCAAACAAGAAAATCCGGGTAAATTGTTTTGTCCGGATTTTTTGTGTGAATGATTTATTGCAGCGCAGCGGCAAAAAGAAAAACCGTATTGCACAACTTAAGGCAGATTCTATTTTTAAAATATACCGCTTGCAATGCCCTGATTTTTTTTAACAGCTACCCAGTGCCCACCAGATTATTAAAAACACAACCACAGTACTAAGGCATCCGCCGCCAATTTTTTTTGCGCCATAACCGGCAATTAATCCTCTGAATATATTGTTCATATTTGTTTGTTTACATTTTATTCTAATAAATATCATGCCGTCTGACAAGAAAAGATTTTGATTAGGGCAGATTTAATTAAATTCTGCACAATAATAGCGATGATTGTATAAGTTTTATACATTTACAAAAAAACACCATTAAATGAAACTATTTGTAGCAGGCCTTCCTTACGATTTGGATGATGCAGAACTGGAAGAAATATTTGAAAAATTTGGCACGGTAGCATCGGCTAAAGTAGCCATAGATAAAGAAACCGGTAAGAGCCGTGCATTTGGATTTGTAGATATGCCCGACCGGGTAGAAGGTACAGATGCCATGGAAAGCATGAATGGCATTTCGCTTGGCAAAAAGCCATTGGTAGTAAAAGAGGCCGAAGAACGCAGCGGTCCTCCATCTGGCGGCGGTAACCGCAGCGGCGGCGGCGGAGGTTACAACAATGATCGCCCACGCAGGTATTAACTCAATCTTTTTTTATAAACTTATTTAAATAAATGGGTGAGCTACTTATCCATTTATTTTTATAGATATCCATTTAAAAAAAACTTCTTTTTTTAATGCTGGTATAATATCCCCGATCCGGTTTTTACATACAGAAAAAAATTTCATTCCCCCTGGTAATATTTGCGATCAAAGGTTTTTGCATTGGAATATTTTTAATTTACATAAAACAACCCGGTGCGATCTGCCCAAAAAAAAGTTTCTTTGCAGTTCAATGGCACTACAAATTTCATCGCTCAATTCGGGCAGCAACGGCAACTGTTATTATATTGGCAACGATACAGAAGCAGTACTGGTAGATGCCGGTTTATCCTGCAGGGAAACAGAAAAACGGATGCTGCTGCTTGGGCTGGATATGAAAAAAGTAAAAGCCATTTTTATTTCTCATGAGCATACTGATCATATAAGTGGGCTGCCGGTAATTTCTAAAAAATATTCATTGCCTGTTTACATTACCCCAGGTACTTATGCTAAAAGCGGGCAGCAACTGCTACCCTCATCTTTGCATTGGTTAAAGGCGCAGCAATCTATATCAATTGGCAATTTATCGGTAACTGCTTTTCCCAAGCAACACGATGCGGCAGATGCACATAGTTTTATAATTTGTTGCAATGGAATTACGGTGGGAGTGTTTACAGATATTGGCGAAGCCTGCAGCAATGTAACCCGCTATTTCAGCCAATGCCATGCAGCATTTTTAGAAAGCAATTATGATGAGGATATGCTGGAGAACGGCCAATATCCTGTTTATTTAAAAACCCGTATCCGGAGTTCTCAGGGGCATTTATCTAACCGGCAGGCGCTTGAAATTTTTACTTTATACCGCCCTCCTTTTATGAGCCACCTTCTGCTGTCTCATTTATCTAAAGAAAATAATGATCCGCTGCTGGCAAAACAACTTTTTGAAACCCATGCTTTGCAAACAAAAATAATAGTGGCATCCAGGTACCAGGCAACAGAAGTTTTTTTAATTGAAGAAAAGTATCAAACAGTAAAATTAAAAACAAAATTGAATTCCGTCCAGTTGGCACTATTTGAATAAATCATTTATTTAAAATTGAATTTATTTTTTACCCATCAACAAAATAAAAAAAACTGCAATCATTTTTATTATGAAAACAGCCATATTCAGTATACATAAATTTGAAAGAGAGCCATTGCTGACCGCTGCTAAAAATAAACATGAGTTAGTCTTTTTGGAGCCATCATTATCTGCAACCACAGCAACGCTTGCAAAAGATTGCGATGCTGTATGCATTTTTGTAAATGATGAAGCATCAAAAAAAGTGCTGGGCCTGTTAGCACAAATGGGAATAAAATACGTGTTGCTCCGGTCTGCAGGTTTTAATCATGTAGACATTAAAGCTGCAAAGGAACTGGGCCTAAGAGTAGCCCGGGTTCCTGAATATTCTCCTTATGCCATAGCCGAGCATACCATTGCATTAATGCTTACACTAAACCGCAAACTGATAAAAGCGCATAACCGCATCAGGGAAATGAATTTTTCGCTGGATGGACTTACAGGCTTTGACATGCATGGAAAAACAGTGGGCATAATAGGCACCGGAAAAATTGGAAAAATTGTAATAGAAATATTAAAAGGTTTTGGTTGTAAGCTGCTGGCATTTGATGTGTACCAGGATGATAAATGGGCTAAAGAAGCAAAAGTAGAATATGTAACCCTGCAAAAATTGTGTGGTCAATCACACATTATAAGCTTACATGCACCACTTACAGAACAAACAAAATATATTCTCAATAAGGCTACTTTTTTAAAAATGAAAAAAGGAGTGATGATTATTAATACCAGCCGTGGCGGATTAATAAATACAAAAGATATTATTGTGGCTTTAAAATCGGGGCAGATAGGATACCTGGGCCTGGATGTGTATGAAGAAGAAAAAGGTTTGTTCTTTGAAGACCATTCAGAAGATATTCTGCAGGATGATATTATTGCCAGGCTGCTCACTTTCCCAAATGTACTCATCACCAGCCACCAGGCTTTTTTAACCGATACTGCTCTGCAGAATATTGCAGATACCACAATGAGCAACCTTGATTGTTTTGAAAAAAACAGGG
>JBKJSJ010000201.1:0-5885 GCA_046595965.1 Ferruginibacter sp. | reverse complement strand
TTTTTTTTTTGAGTATTTTATTAAATAGATAATTAATACCATCTTGATTTACTACGTAGTCCTGTAAGCGCCACTTAAATTCGTGCCAATTAAAAGTATTACTTTTTTTGTTGAACTTTTTTCACTGTTTTTTTAGAAATTTGTAAGTCTAAACTATTAAACGTCTAAAACACTAAACCAATAATGCAGGATATAGAACCATATTACAACTGGCGGCATTTATACACAGCAGAAGAAGACCGGCTATCACCTTTTTATCGTCGCACTTATAGCGAATTTGAATTTTCTCAAACACTTTATAATTATTATATCCATCCTCAGTGGGACGATTTCGGCAGCCGCACACTCTACCTTAAAATTTTATTTGTAGATTATGAGCTGCAGTTTGCAATTTTAGAATTACTAGGCGAATGGAATGATGCCATTGAAAATGATATCATGACATTGCGAAGAGATGTTACAGATATTTTGTTTAAAACCGGCATCACAAAATTTATCCTCATTGGAGAAAATGTGCTCAATTTTCACAGCAGCGACGACAGTTATTATGAAGAGTGGCGGGAACAACTGGAAGATGATAATGGCTGGGTGGTCATCCTCAACTTTCCGGAACAGAGTAAATACGATTTTAAAAAAGCCCGGCTCACTAATTATATTCACCTCATGGAAATGGAGCAATGGCGCACCTTAAAGCCCGAACTTATTTTTAATGCTATAGATAATGAGATAATGAAAAGGCTTGAATAAACAGTGGTATTATTTTTTTCAGTTATTCAATAAATAAAAATTTCTATTTTTTTAATACACTCCCTTAATTTTGCAATTCCATCTTTTACAATATTCTCACACTTATGACCTGGAAGCAGCTTTTTACATCGTCTATCGGAAAAAAAATTACCATGGCCTTAACCGGTCTTTTTCTCATAACCTTTTTAATAGTTCATGCTGGAGTTAACTCCAGCATTTTTTTAAATGATGGGGGAGAAACCTTCAACGCAATTGCCAGGTTTATGAGTCATAACTGGATTCTGCGTTTTATAGAAGTAGGTTTGTTTGCAGGATTAATTGTTCACATCATACAGGGATTAATTCTCTGGAAACAAAACAGCGATGCAAGACCTATTGCATATCAAACCAACAAAGCACAAAAAAACAGTACCTGGTACAGCCGCAGCATGGGAATACTCGGAACGCTTTTGTTGTTATTCCTTATCATGCATATTTCGCATTTTTTTATTGGCACTAAAATAGCATTATACGGCGGCGATCAACCACATAATCTTTTTGAAGAAATGAAATTGGTTTTTGGAGAATGGTATATAGTTGTGGCATACCTGTTGGGTTTGATAGCATTGTTCTGGCACCTGTTACATGGCTTTCAAAGTGCTTTTCAAACCTTTGGTTTAAATCATAAAAGATATACTCCCATTATTAAAGCAGCAGGGATAGGTTATACGGTTATCATCTGTGTTTTATTTGCACTAATGCCGTTGGCATTTTTTTTAGGATGGATAAGTTAGAGCGAAAATTATGTGCATAAAAAAATCGAAGTGAAAAGCTTGAACTTTAGCATTCAATGCTTTAAACAAAATGTAAATAAAACTGTTTATTTAAAGTGGGAATTTTATAGAGAAAGTATTCGTTAGCAGAAAAAATCTTTATCAAATAATGTAGATATCCGGGATATAAACATTAGAATATCCGGGCTGCAAAATAATTTTTTTTAAAAAATAAACTAACCACCACACTATGGCTTTAGATGCAAAAATTCCATCGGGTAAAATGGAAGAAAAGTGGAACGATTACAAAGGACATGTAAAACTGGTAAACCCTTCCAACAAAAGAAAGCTGGAGGTAATAGTAGTGGGTACCGGCCTTGCCGGCGCATCTGCAGCAGCGGCTTTGGGCGAAATGGGGTATCAGGTAAAAGCATTTTGTTTTCAGGATAGTCCACGCAGGGCACATAGCATTGCTGCGCAGGGTGGTATTAATGCAGCTAAAAATTATCAAAACGACGGGGACTCTGTTTTTCGTTTATTTTATGATACCGTAAAAGGCGGCGATTACCGTGCTAGAGAAGGCAACGTGCACAGGTTGGCAGAAGTTAGTACAGCCATTATAGATCAGTGTGTAGCACAGGGTGTACCCTTTGCAAGAGAATATGGTGGCCTGTTGAGCAACCGTTCTTTTGGTGGCACGCAGGTGCAGCGCACATTCTATGCTGCAGGCCAAACCGGGCAACAGTTATTACTGGGTGCATACAGTGCATTGGAAAGACAAATTTCCCTGGGAAATGTAACTCAATACAGCCGTCATGAAATGCTCGATGTAGTGATGATTGATGGGAAAGCAAGAGGCATCATTGCAAGGGATTTAGTGTCCGGAAAACTGGAACGTCACTTCGGCCATGCGGTATTGTTATGCTCCGGTGGGTATGGGAATGTATTTTATTTAAGTACCAATGCTATGGGTAGCAATGTAACAGCCGCCTGGAAAGCACATAAAAAAGGAGCCTTCTTTGGCAATCCCTGTTTCACACAAATACATCCAACATGCATACCCGTTAGTGGCGATCATCAGAGCAAGCTTACCTTAATGAGCGAAAGTTTGAGGAACGATGGCCGCATTTGGGTACCCCTAAAAGAAAATGAAAGCCGCAAGGCAGTTGATATTCCCGAAACTGAAAGAGATTATTATTTAGAAAGAAGATATCCTGCTTTTGGAAACCTGGTGCCAAGAGATGTAGCATCGAGGGCCGCCAAAGAAAGATGCGATGCAGGTTTTGGAGTAGGCACTACCAAAATGGCGGTGTACCTCGATTTTGCAGATGCCATAAAACGATACGGAAAAATTGAAGCAGGCAAAACCGGTAATACGGCAGCCAGCGAGGTAGACTTTATCCTCATGGGTAAAAAAGTTGTAGAAGAAAAATATGGCAACTTGTTTGAAATGTATGAAAAAATAACAGGCGAAAATCCTTATGAAATGCCGATGCGTATTTATCCGGCAGTGCATTACACCATGGGTGGCCTTTGGGTAGATTACGAACTGATGACTACCATTCCCGGCCTCTATGCATTGGGCGAAGCCAACTTCAGCGATCATGGAGCAAACAGGCTTGGTGCCTCTGCACTCATGCAGGGACTGGCCGATGGATATTTTGTAATTCCATATACATTGGGCAATTACCTGGCCGATGAAATTCGTACGACGGCGATCTCTACAGATCATTCTGCATTTAGAGATACAGAAAGAGAGGTAAGCGAACGCATCAACAGGCTGATGAGTATTAAGGGAACAGAAACTGTAGAAAGTTTTCATAAGCGTTTGGGAAAAATTATGTGGGACAAATGTGGTATGGCCCGCAATGCCCAGGGATTGCAACAGGCTATTACAGAAATTCAACAATTAAAAAAAGAATTCTGGAACAATGTGCGCATACCCGGTGAAGTAAATGAAATGAATCCCGAACTGGACAAAGCCGGAAGGGTAGCCGATTTTATAGAATTGGGCGAACTGATGTGTAAGGATGCGCTGGAAAGAAATGAAAGCTGCGGCGGACATTTTAGAGAAGAAAGCCAAACCGAAGAAGGCGAAGCAAAACGGGATGACGAAAATTACAGTTACGTTTCTGCATGGGAATATAAAGGAGAAAGTAACTGGCAACTGAATAAAGAAACATTAGAATTTGAAGTGGTGAAACCAACACAAAGGAGTTATAAATAATTTATTCAAGCTATTAGCTTTAAACTAATAGCTAACAGCTAATAGCTAATTATGGAACATTACAACATGAACCTCACACTCAAAGTGTGGAAACAAAAAAATAGCCGGGAAAAAGGAAATTTTGAAACTTATAATGTAAAAGATATTTCATCGGAGATGAGTTTCCTGGAGATGTTTGATGTACTAAACGAAAAACTGATTACAGAAAGCAAAGAGCCCATTACTTTTGACCACGACTGCCGGGAAGGTATCTGTGGGGCCTGCAGTATGTATATCGATGGCCAGCCGCACGGCCCCTGGCAGCAAAATACCACCTGCCAGTTGCACATGCGTGCCTTTAAAGATGGCGATACTATTGTGGTAGAACCCTGGCGCAGCAAGGCTTTTCCGGTAATAAAAGATTTAATGGTTGACCGTACTGCATTTGACAGAATTATGCAGGCCGGTGGTTTTATAAGCGTAAACACAGGCAATGCGGTAGATGCCAATGCAATTCCCATAGATAAAAGAAATGCAGACGATGCATTTAATGCAGCCTCCTGTATTGGTTGTGGTGCATGCGTAGCGGTTTGTAAAAACAGTAGCGCTATGTTATTTGTAAGCGCCAAAGTGTCTCAACTGGCTTTATTGCCTCAAGGTAGGCCCGAAAAACAAACAAGGGTTTTAAACATGGTAGCGCAAATGGATAAGGAAGGATTTGGTAACTGTACCAACACTTATGCATGCGAAGCAGAATGTCCCAAAGGAATTTCAGTGTCCAATATTGCACGCATGAACCGGGAGTACCTGGGCGCAGGATTAAACAATGAAGATTATTAAAATAAGCCTTAAATTTTTTTAAAAGCCTTCTCTTTGCAGAAGGTTTTTTTTTAATACCAGCTACCCAGTTTCATTGCATCATTGTTGTGAACTTGTTCTGTTAAATCAAGTTTTGATAAAACTTGATTTAATCAATCCTTTCATCGGCATACCAATGTGGATCATTATAAACCATTTTATTTTTCTCATTGTTTATAAAAGAGCATCTTGAATAATAGTGCTAATTTTAATTCGTTATAACACATATAATAAAATTTGAACCCAAAAAAAATATATGCTCTGCTTACTTCCCTGCTAATGATGCAATTATTGTATGCACAAAACATTTCAACTCCTTTATCAAATCTTAGAAAAAAAATAATCATCACTGCTGCAGCAGAAATTACTTTAGACACTTTAAGCATTGTTCCTAATTCGTTTAAAATAGAAGGAATTTCCCCTTCTGCTTATAAGTTAGACGAAGTAAATGCAACCCTTACCTGGCTACTAAAACCTACGGAAGAAAAAGTTTGGGTGAGCTACCGGGTATTTCCTTTTAAACTCAATGCTATTACACGCAGGTATAATTATGATAGTGTAAGAAATAATTTCCTGGCAGAAAAACCACTAACGGTAAGGAACAGTGCTAAAACCATTAACCCGTTTATTGATTTTGGCGGCCTGCAATCAGAAGGAAGTTTTGGCCGTTCTATTTCTTTTGGAAACAGCCAGGATGCTGTTGTAAACAGCAGTATGAACCTGCAGTTGAATGGTTTTATAGGTGATAGCCTGGAATTGACTGCAGCTATCACCGATAATAATATTCCAATACAACCCGATGGAAATACACAGGATCTCAGGGATTTTGACCGCATTTACCTGCAGGTAAAAAAGAAAAACTGGCAGGCCAATTTTGGTGACATAGATATACGGCAAAGCAAAAATTATTTTCTAAACTTTTATAAACGCCTGCAGGGAATATCATTTCTTACCGACAACAACATAGGAAAAAATATTAAGAATTCTTTACTGGCCAGTGGTGCCATAGCAAAGGGAAAATTTACCAGAAACCAGTTGACTGCACTGGAAGGAAACCAGGGCCCTTACCGCCTGCAGGCTGCCAACAATGAATTGTATTTTGTAATTCTGGCCGGTACCGAAAGAATTTTTATTGATGGAATATTGATGCAAAGAGGCGAAGACCAGGATTATGTAATTAATTATAATACCGCAGAGCTTACGTTTACTCCCAAGCGGTTAATAAGTAAAGACAGCCGTATACAGGTAGAGTTTGAATATGCAGACCGCAATTTTTTAAACTCACAGATTTATGCAAGCGATGAAATGCAGATAGGGAAAAA
>JBKJSJ010000268.1:0-4432 GCA_046595965.1 Ferruginibacter sp. | reverse complement strand
GACATAAAGGGAAAACTGTTACATACATTATCGGGAAGCATTACTTACGATGCGTTCGGGAATTTTAGTGATGATGGGGATTTTATTTTTACTTCCTCGGGCAATCAAAATAAATATTCATGGGATATTGCTGAAGGAAAAATTAGTTCGCATTATGACACAGCAACCAGGCAGAAAGAAAAAAAGCAGTTTAAAGAAAAGAAAATTTTGTCAATACACGATACTGCTTCAGCCATCTGGAAAATTTTTATTGAAAAAGATACAGTTATTTTACAGGGGCAAAAAAGCAAATTCCTGGAAGCAACCTTATCCAATTCGGGAAACTACATTATTACAACCTTTACCGGCGACAGTCTCGTAAAAATATGGGATGCACATTCAGGTGAACTAGTTAAACAATTAGCAAGTACCTATGGAGAATTCAGCAAACCGGTATTAAGCAATGATGATCGGTTCATTGCACTTTTTGTAAGCAATGCCTCCAATCAACTGGACCTGATGTGGGACAATCTTCAAAAAGAAATAGACGGTGACACCGCATCACCCTCAACGATGGCGGGTTTCCCAAATGAAATAAGGGTATTGTCATTCCCCTCCTTAGAACAGGTTTTGTATATTCTGGATACATCAGCTTTTTATGATTTTAATGTCTCTTTTTCCGAAGCATCAAAGTTTTTTTCTGTTACCGGTAACAAACTGGGCATTTGGGATACCAGATCCCGGCAACAAATTTTATCCGTACCTAACAACTGTGCAGGTAGTAATTACAGTTGGGCCGTTAGTACAGATGGAAAAATGATTTTAGTTTCATGTAATAACAACTCAACTTTATACGAAACATACAGCAATAAATTATTATCGGTGCTTCCGGGAGCTGTACGTTTTGCCAATTTTAGCAGTGATGGAAAAAGAATTGTAACCCAATCGGACGACCGTCAATTGAAGATATGGAATACCCTTACCGGAAAACTTCTATATACTTATTATGCTTTTGAAAACGGCAATTATATTGTAAGGGATAATTTTGACCGCTACGATGGAACAGAAGAAGCCAGGAAGAAATTGTATTATGTATGCAGCAATGAGTTTATTGACTTAGAACAATTTAAAGATCAGTTGTGGGTACCCAACCTGGCCGAACGTATTATGAATGGAGATAGCATCAATGCTCCCAGGTTATCTGAACTTAATATCTGCGGGTTAACTCCTAAAGTAGAAGATAAAAGTATCGGCACAACTGAATATTATTTTAAAATTACTCCACGTCGGGGAGGTTTGGGAGAAACTGTTTTGTTTGTAAATGGCATTGAAGCCAAACGCTACAGACCAGATCAGCTTCATAAAAATGGGGCTGCTTATGATCTGGTCATTAAGAAAGATGACCTTGATATTTTTTTTGTTGCCGGAAAAGAAAATCCGGTAACACTAAAAGCCTATACGGCAGATAATACCATCTCCTCCCGGGGCGTTATGCTCCTGGAAGATAAAACCAAACAAGCCACTACCACACCCAACCTTTATGCTGTAATGGTGGGTGTAAGCGATTATAAAGGCGATGAACTGGATTTAAAATATGCAGCAAAAGATGCCACCGATATTTCCAATGCAATTTCCATTGCGGCAAAGAAATTATTAAACACTGATGGAAAAGATCATGTGTTTATATACAACTTCACCACTGCCAGGGAGCGCTACCAACTACCAGAAAAGAACAGCATTAAAAAAGGGCTGGAGGAAATTGGCAAAAAAGCAACGGCCAATGATATACTGATGATTTTCTTTGCAGGGCATGGTGTGATGTCTGCCCGTGCCGGTACGGATGGGGGAAACGAAAAGAAACAGTTTTATTTTTTAACCGCAGATGCATCTAAATCTTCTGCGGCATCAGCAGTAACTGATGTAGGCATCAGTACTACCGAACTAACAGAGTGGATGAAACCACAAAATATAAAAGCACAAAAACGCATTTTAATCTTTGATGCCTGTAACAGTGGCCAGGCCATTAAGGATTTTATAAAAATAGGAAGCGAAGATCAGAACTACCTGGCTGCAAGAAACGATGATAAAGCACAGCAGATAAAGGCCCTTGATAAACTTAATGAAAAGTCGGGGCTATTTATTTTATCCGCTTCTGCCAGCAACCAGAATGCTTATGAAATGGGAAGGTATTCGCAGGGGTTATTAACTTACGCTTTATTAAAAGCCATCAAACAACAACCCGATATTTTGGAAGATGGCAAATATTTAAATGTAAGCCGCTGGTTTAATGCTGCAGAAAAAACAGTCAGCGATTTATCAAAAGAAAATGGTGCCAGGCAGGAGCCTCAGGTGGTGAGCAATACCAATTTTAACATTGGAATGGTAGATGAAGATGTGATGGCTAAGATTGTGTTGCCACAGGAAAAACCGTTGTTTGCAGCCAGTAATTTTCAGAATAGTGATGAGGCCATTGCAGATGATGATCTTGAATTAAGCAAACTCATCAACCTGCAATTAAATAATATTGCAGCCAGGGGAACAGACAGTAAGATTGTGTATGTAACGGCCACTAATTCTCCTGATGCTTATTCACTGAGTGGCCGCTATGCAATAAAAGGAAATGCAATTACTGTAACAGTGAATATCAAACAGAATAAAATAATAAAATCAAAATTTGAATTGAGTGGCACAAAAGATAAATTGAATGAACTGGCAGCAGGAATTGCTGATAAAGCTGCAGGGATAGTGAAGTGAAAAAACACAATTTAAAACAGGAAAAGCAATACATTGTACTACGCTGAAGATAAGTGATCTGGAAAAAATAGTTGGCGAAAGGGTGAAACACTTGACCCCATGGAGTACAAATACCAACCTCCGGAAATGAGCCCGTTGCAGTGGGTTGGGGTTTGTGGTAACGCAATAGCTATTCAATCCAGACATAGAAAAACAGTTAATTTAAAATCATCCCGGTTTTAAAATTCTACTTAGCCATAAATTTAATATCCAAAAATATTCAGATTAATAATTTTTTTGTAATGGCTACCAATGCCTGCACGCCATTCTGAATTTTTAAAATACTCTGTGCTGTATTTTTGTTATACTCCGTGGCATTTTTAATTTCCAGCAGCAATGCAGCAAGATCTTTTTTGCTGATGCCGGTTGTGTTGATAATTTTTCCAATATCATCATCATTAAGCGTGGTAATACTTGAAAAACGTTCTTTAAACTGGGCATCTGTAATGGCCTGTGCTTCGCCGGCCAGTTTATCGTATTTGTTTGGCATAATGGTTTATTTTAAAAGTGTTTGAATAGTGTTGGTAAGCATCAATGTTTTTTCGCCCACAGTGCCTACGCCTTTTATAAATTGATTGACTGCATTGTCTATGCCCTGCAGGTTAAGGCGGTTGCCGCTGAGCGTTTTAATATTTTCATACACGCCCGCCCGCTGCTGGTTGAGCCTGGAAGCAGATGCCAGCAGGTTTTCCATAGCAGCAAATGCCTCGCCATACACTTTATAATCTATATTAAGTTTTTGGCTGATGGTAATTTTTTGTTGCTGCAAAACATCGAGCAGCGAATCTCTCCGGGCATTAATTCTTGGGTTAATGGCCTGCATAATTTCTAAAAAATCTTTCTTTACATCCGTTCCCGGAGGAAGCCCCCTCATAAAATTTTCTACCAATGCGGGGCTGTATTCATTGGCAATAAATTCATTTACCAAATGCTTTTTTTCGTTGAATACATATTCTACCAGGGCAATATTCATTTCGTGCATGCGCTGGCCTTCATCTTTTAATGCATGCGATAATTCTACCGCCTGAATGGGTATTCGGGCGCAGGATGCAAACAGGATGCATAAGAAAATTAAGTATTTCATGATGGTATTTTTAGTGAACGTATTTGTATCTCTTTTTAATTATGTGCATTGTTTTTTAAAAGATTTCCAGGCAATCCATCTTCATAATATTTTATGGTATTGCCAATTAGGTTGAGATAGCTATTGTGTGCATCAAAACCTTTCTGTATCAAATTTATTTTTAATTGCTTACTGATTATTTCGGGTATAATCTCCGAGGTAGCGGATAGCCAAAATTTTTACTGGCTCCTGCTCCTAAAAAATATACTCTGTTCATACTATTTAATTGATAAGTAATAAATCTGCCGCATCCAATGGCCCAAACTTTTTGTAGAGTATATCCCATGCCTCCAGGTTTCTCCTGTCGTGTCCTGTAGCTTCCAGCAATGCAATAAAAGAGTTGGTGCCAAAGATGCCATCCATTGCACCGTTGTAGGTGTCCGCCTTTTGCAGGTACAATTGCCATATTAAACCCTGGTCTTTTTCAAGACTGTTTTTAAAGAATAGGCCGGGTGGCATTTCCAGGTGGGGCTGGTCTTTAAACCGGTTCCAGTTGCCTCCCCAGTCCATGCCCGATTTTGTACCCTCTTTTACATG
>JBKJSJ010000079.1:0-4759 GCA_046595965.1 Ferruginibacter sp. | reverse complement strand
TATAAGTGGGCTGCCAGCCTAATTGTTTTTTTGCTTTGCCTGCATCGCCAATCAGTTGCTCTACTTCGGTTGGTCTAAAATAATGTTCATCTACTTCTACCAGCAGTTTGCCTTCGGGTAACTGGTATTGGGGGTTGGTACATTTTTTTATAAATCCTTTTTCGTTAATGCCCTGGCCGGTGAAAGTTATTTCTATTCCTACTTCTGCAAAAGCCATTAAAATAAAATCTCTTACGCTGGTAGTAATACCGGTGGCTATTACATAGTCTTCTGCTTTTTCCTGCTGCAGCATCATCCACATGGCTACAATATAATCTTTGGCATGGCCCCAGTCACGCTGAGCATTCATATTGCCGATGAATAATTTTTCTTGCAGGCCCAGGGCAATCTGTGCTACCGCACGGGTTATTTTACGGGTCACAAATGTTTCGCCCCGCATGGGACTTTCATGGTTAAATAAAATTCCATTGCAGGCAAACATGCCATAAGCTTCCCTGTAGTTTACTACCATCCAGTGAGCGTAAAGTTTGGCCACAGCATAAGGTGAGCGGGGATAAAAAGGGGTGGTTTCCTTTTGCGGTACTTCCTGCACCAGGCCATACAATTCGGAAGTAGATGCCTGGTACACTTTGGTTTTTTTGATAAGGCCGAGCAACCTTACGGCTTCCAGTACCCTTAGCGTGCCAATGCCATCAGTGTTGCCAGAATATTCCGGTGTTTCAAAACTTACATGCACATGGCTCATGGCACCAAGATTATAAATTTCATCGGGCTGCACCTCCTGTATAATGCGTATGATGTTGGCAGAGTCGCTCAGGTCGCCGTAATGGAGTTTCAATTTTTGATCGGGGATATGAATGTCCTGGTAAATATGATTGATGCGGTGCGTATTAAAAAGAGAACTTCTTCTTTTTATGCCATGCACCATGTATCCTTTTTTTAATAAAAATTCTGCAAGGTATGCACCATCCTGTCCGGTGATGCCTGTAATAAGTGCTGTCTTCATTTTAGCTTTTAAATAGGGGTAAAAATAAGATTAAATGTTCAAGGAAAAATGCATTGCTGGCTGAGCATGCTATTATACCAAACTGAATTTCATTCCAGGCCAAGTGCGGTGGCTGAAATTCAAGCAAAGCAATTGTGTAGTTGGGTTTTGGTAAATTCCGGTTGGACTAACTTATAAAATCCAATCGGCATTACTGCATTGCTGGCACATTATCAGTTTCTGCTTTCATATTTTTGCGCTTAAATAATGCAGCATCTATTTTGCCAAAACGCCAACTGAAGTTTAGCCTCAGCACCTGCGGATCTCTTTGGCGTTGGTTGTCCTGTATAAAAAAACTGGTTTCAGCATGAGTGGCATATCTTCTTGTTTTAAAGATATCATTAAACTGAAGTGTGAGGGAGGCAGTTTTGTTTTTTAGGAATTCTTTTTTTATTGCTATGTCGGCACCATACAAAGGTTTAATATATCCCTGGGCAATATTTTGTGTAGCACCAAACACGCCGCCACCGGGCATTCCTGCAGTAGTTCCTCTGCCACTATTCACCGGCAAAATGGTTTTAGCCTGGTAATCGCCGGATAGTTGAATAGAGTAATTACGGGGTAGTTTAAAACTGTTGTTAAGTTTTATAAACCAACTAAAGAGATGATCATCTAAAGCATTTTTAATATTTGCTGCATTCAGCGTTACATCAAAAACATTTACATTACTGGTAAGGTCCCAATATTTGGTTAGTTTATTTTTTGCGGTAAGTTCCAGGCCAATCGTATAACTCTCATTGGCATTGGCATAAGAATTATAGATTACACTATCTGGTTTGGCGGGGTCGGTGTTGGGTGCCTTGTACTGGTACCTGGTTATAAGATTGTCTGTATATTTTGCATACAGGCTGGCTAAAAAAGAATTGCCAGTCTTATATTGGTTGGCATAATTAAATTCAACCAGGTGCGTAAACTCAGGCACCAATTCTGGATTGCCTACAGTAAGATTAAGCGAATCTGAAAAATCTACAAAAGGCAATAGTTGGAAAAAACCGGGCCTGTTTATTTTACGGGAGTAGTTGAATTGCATATCCTGTTTCGGGTCAATTTTTTTAGAAAGAAATATGGAAGGAAACAGGCTGATGGGATATTCATTGGAGAACCGTTGATTTTTTGTGAGCAGGTTACCGGAATAATTTGAGCTTTCTGCCCTTAAGCCCACCTGGTAACTAAAGTCTTTTAATTGCCGGGAGTAAGTGGCATAAGCAGCATACACTACATCATCAAAATTGTAGCGCACTCCCAGTACATTAATGAGAATATATTTTTTGGTTACAGGATCCTGCACATAATTATCATTCCAGCTCATATAATCCCTGGCGGCTATTCTTAACCCTGTTTCTATTTTACTGGTTTTAGTGAGCGGGTTTACAAAATCTGTTTGAATGGTATAAAATTTTGTATGGCCGCCGCCGGTAGCTCTTTCTGCACTGGAATATGGTTTTGGGTTGCCGGCTGCATCATAAAACTGGCTGTTGTAATTGGAGGTGTTGGTATTGCGGCTTTCATTAAAATTTATATCTGCAGTCCATTCCTTAGATGCTTTGGCAAAATTGTGTTTAAATCCCAGGCTTGCACCAGCGTTCTTAAATGAAATATCTGCAAAAATATTTCTTATAGCAGATTCTTTACTGGCATAAGAAGGCTTAACAGTGTCCCGATAAATGTTGAGCAAATCTTCTGCAGTAAATAAACCCCTTACTATATTGCCACTAAGTGTAAGTGTATTCCTGTTGTCAACCAGGTAGTCTATACCCATTCTTCCAAATGCAAAAAAGCCTTTGGAAACAGGCATATTTTCCTGAAGTATTCTGGCAGTACCTGGGTTTAAAAAATCGGTTCTTATACTGCTGGCCGTTGTAATATTTTTCCTGGAAAACAACTGGCCTGCGGCAAAAAAATTAATTTTATTTTGTTTAATATTAAAATCGCCCCCCAGGCTTGGCCTGCCCCGGCTATCTATACTTGCTCTTATATTGCCGTTATAACCTGCTTTTCTGTTCTTTTTAAGAACGATATTCAAAATGCCCGAGCCGCCGCCGCTGGCATCGTATTTTGCCGATGGATTGGTAATGAGTTCTATGCTGGCTATATGATCTGCGGGTATCTGGTCCAGCGAAAGGGAACTTGGGCGACCATCTACAAAAATTTGCGGACGGGCATTGCGTAGGGTTACGTTGCCTTCTATATCTACATTTACCGAGGGGATATTTTTTACCACATCCAATGCAGTACCACCTGTGGCAGTAATATCTTTTTCTACATTATATACTTTTTTATCAAGGTACATTTCCAGCAAGGGCTTGCTGGCGTTTACAGTAATATTTTCTAATTGTTCTGCATCTGCTATTAATTTAATATTGCCTAAATCTTTAATAACTGCCTGCATCATATTGGCCATGTCGCCGGGTTTGGCTCCAGGAACATTTAAGTCAAAAGAAATTTTGGCATCGTATATTTTATAACCAATGGCCGAAACCTGTAGTTTAAAACTGCCCATTACTGGTAAACCCTCTATATTGAATTCGCCTTTTTTATCGGTTACCTGGGTAGCTACTACTACCTCTTTTCTTTTTTTTGTAAGGCTGTCAGTTTTGTTTTGAAATAGTTGAACAGAAGCACCATCAATGGGTTTGAGGCTGGAGTCATCAATAATTTTACCATAGAAATTACCCAGATTCATTTGGGCTGCTCCCATCTGCCCTGCACCCATCGCCGGAACCTGCGCTAAGGCCGCTAATGAGTACAAACTTACAATTAGTATCAGGGTAAAAATTCTATACATAAGCAGGTAATGGTAATAAAATCGGGGTCAATATATGCCTAATTTTGTTAGAGCGGCTAATGTGGACAAAGAATCTTAATATATGTAAAAGTATATTAATGCGTTAGCAAGTAAACTTAATGATTAATAATTGTAAAATACCGGTAGCAATTCCCATCAAAGCACCCATTACTTTAAGAAGCAATAATTGCCCGGATGCTTTATTTTTTACATATTTTTCTATCATAGCCCCGGTTATATTTTTTAATTTTTCTTCTATGATTAAAGCCGGCTGGTATTCATTTAAAAAATGGCGGGTATAATTTTTAAATATGGAAGGAACAATCATTTCTACCTCAGTTAATAACGCATCTTTCAGTTTGGTCATTGTTTTTTCTCCCATAAAATTTGCCAGCAGGGGAAATGATTCTTTTAGTTTATCCCTTAAAAAAAGGTCAATATGATTTTCTATCACTGGCCGAAGCTGCTGCATCAGGGCCGGGTCTTCTATTCTTTTTTCTATTTTCTCAGACAGCAATTCTTGCTCAATAGCTGCTGCCAGCTTGTCGGCCATGATGGGTAAAAGTGCAGGTAAAATACCTGTAAATGAAATACCCATCCATTTTTTTGACCGCTGTGATTTAAATAAGAAATGAATAAATAGGGCAGCTATGCACCAGCCAGCAATAGCAGCAATGAGTATCAGCAGGCAGGAACTTAAAAAAGTCATTTTTTAAAAATTCGGCCAAAAGTAGCTAATAATTTATCAGCTTTTTTAAATGTAATTTTGTGCGTGGGATGTTTTTATATATTTTTGCCGTCCTTTAATAAAATGGTAGTCGTAGCTCAGTTGGTTAGAGCATCAGATTGTGATTCTGAGGGTCGGGGGTTCGAGCCCCCTCGATTACCCCAAAGAGGACAAATTAGAATATTCTACTTTGTCCTCTTTC
>JBKJSJ010000380.1:0-10014 GCA_046595965.1 Ferruginibacter sp. | reverse complement strand
TGATATTAAAAACACAGACATGGCATCGGTAAACGATTTGCTGGAAAAATCTAAAGGTTTTTCTCTTCAAAAATTTGTGGAGCATGTGGTGCCCCGAAGCGTTGTGGAAGCAATGGCTAACAATGAAATTTTGCAGCTGGTTGTCTTTTCTGTTTTTTTTGGAATCGCAATGACTGCCATTGGAAAAAAAGGCGAACCAATAATTACTGCATTGGATTCCCTGGCGCATGTTGTTTTAAAAATGGTTACCTACGTTATGTATGTTGCACCATTCGGTGTATTTGGAGCAATGGCTGCTGCCATAGCAAAAAACGGTTTGGGTATATTGGTAACATTTGGAAAATACATTGGAGAATTTTACCTGGGGCTGGCTATTCTTTGGATATTGTTATTATTTGTTGGCTGGCTTTTTTTAAAGCATAGGTTAGTGGTTTTACTACGCAGAATAAGTACACCCATGTCTATTGCTTTCAGCACTGCAAGCAGCGAAGCTGTTTATCCTAAGCTGGTAGAAGAAATGGAACGCTTTGGATGCGATAATAAAATTGTAAGTTTTGTTTTGCCCCTGGGTTATTCGTTTAATTTAGATGGCAGCATGATGTACATGACATTTGCAAGTATGTTTATTGCACAGGCATTTAATATTACTTCCATCACCGGCGATGTGTGGCAACAAATAATTATGCTTTTGGTATTTTTAATAACCAGCAAAGGAATTGCCGGTGTGCCCAGAGCTTCGCTGGTAGTGGTGTTGGCTACGGGCGTTATGTTTGGCTTACCACCCGAAGGCGTGGGTTTAATTTTAGCCATTGATGTTTTTTGCGATATGGGCCGCACAATGACAAATGTATTAGGCAATGCATTGGCAACTGCAGCAGTAAGTAAATGGGAAGGACAGTTAGCACATGTTAAGTAAATTGTTTTAAGAAAAAGGGGATCAATGAAGGAGATATTTTTGTTTTTTTAAAAACAGAACTTGACTTTTTATTTTAATTTCTATTTTAGATACTCTATCTTTTTCATGGCTCTTTCATTCTGCGGATGAACAAAAATAAAATCTACCACAAGCGGGTCGTGGTCAACTGTTGTTGATATTAATTTTTTATTGGCTAAATGAAATTGTTTGTAACCGGTAGAAAGTAAAAAATCTTCCACCACTTTTTTATGAGTGCCCCATGTTTCTACCTGTATAATGGGTTGATGCTTTACAAAAATTTCTCTCATTTCCGGCAGCACAAATTCTTCATATCCTTCAATATCACATTTTACAAAATCCAGTCTTTCAAGGTTCTTAAACAGCTCACTGCCTCTTTTCATTTTGGCATTAAATTTAAAACCATATTCTTCTAAACAGCCATGAGTTTCACTATCATAAACATTAGGTAATCCAGTTGACAAGTAACTCAGATTTTTAGGAATCACCAGCGTAATGTCTTTTTCCTGAGTGCCCAATGCATAGGGCAATATAGTTACGTGCTTTTTATTGCCCAGTCTCCATTGGAGTATATCATTAAAAGGCAGTACAGGTTCAACTGCATATAACTTTCCCTGTGGGCCAACCCATTGCTCAAACAGGTTGGAATAATATCCCAGGTTGGCACCCAGGTCTATCACTGTATCGCCGGCACTTACCAGGTTCCTGGCAAAATAATGGTATTGATATTTGGGATTATTTTTTAATAACCCTGTTTTATAAAATGCTAGAAAAGAACTGTTTAAAAATTTTAAATAGTTGTGCTGGTTAAGAGATTTGTATAATATTTTGTTGATAAAACCCATTGTATAAATAAAACTATTTTTATGGATGATGGCTGCAAATGTATAAAAAATGCCTTAAAATAAAATTCAGCCTTTAAGCAGCTTATCCATTTTTTCATTTATTTCTGTAAGCAGTGCAAATTGTTTGGCTTGCGTATCAAACAATGTTTTTATCTGCTCTTCTTCCAACACATCTAACTTTTGGTGAAGGCTGCGTATCTGCATTTCAGATTTCAGGTTTATCAGGTAATCATTTTCATTCTGCTTGCGGTCTTTTTCTTCCTGGCGGTTCTGGCTCATCATAATTATGGGTGCCTGCATAGCGGCAATACAGGACAAAATCAGATTCATTAATATAAATGGAAATGGATCAAACCTCCATCTTTGCATGGCCACCACATTAAAAAAAATCCAGGCAAAAAGGATGATTCCAAAAAAGATAATAAACTTCCAGCTACCACCAAAGCGGGCAACTTTATCTGAAATTTTTTGCCCCACTGATAGTTGTTCTTCAGGCGGGTTCAACAGGTTGCTTACAATTAATTCTTCTGCTGCTATGGTATCCTTTACAATCTTGTGTAATTTTTCCAGGTGATTGTTTTCATTAAAAAGCAGTTGATTAATATCTTCATTTTTCATTGTACCAATTTTAAAATTCAGTTGAGCTCCGTTATTTTTTAGTAAGAGTTTTCATTTCATAAAATTGAGGAGTACATAAATCCAATTCGTAATGTCTTTACAAATTGCCTTTTCACTATTGCCCATTCACTATTCACCATTTTTATTCTCCCATCCCTTCCCCATCCGCAGTTTTACTGCTATTGGCCAATATTTCGTTCAATGCATTTATTTCCTGCGGAGTAAAAAAACGCCACTTGCCAGGTTGCAATCCGCTAATGGTAATATTCATAATACGCACTCTTTTTAAAGAAGTAACTCTTAAGCCAAGCGATTCGCACATGCGGCGAATTTGTCGGTTAAGCCCTTGGGTAAGTATAATACGAAACCGTGTATCGCCTTCCTGCTTTACAAAACATTTGCTGGTGATGGCTCCCGGAATTTTTACACCATTGCGCATTTTATTTACAAAGTCGGCATTAATAGGTTTATCTACCGATACTGTATATTCTTTTTCGTGACCATTGCCGGCTCTTAGAATTTTATTTACGATATCTCCATCATTGGTTAAAAAAATTAATCCTTCACTTAATTTATCTAAACGGCCAATGGGGAAAATGCGGGTTTTATAATTTACAAAATCTACAATATTGGTTTTGTCTTTCATGTCTGTAGTGCAGGTAATTCCTTTGGGTTTATTCAGCATCAGGTAAACCGAAGTTTTTTTCTTTTTAATAGTCTCGCCATCAATTTTTACCACATCTCCTTCCATTACCCTATTACCTTTATTTGCATCAATATTATTAATGGTTACCCTGCATTCTTCTATGTACCGGTCTGCTTCCCTCCTGCTGCAGAAGCCACTATCACTGATGTATTTATTTAAACTGATATCCATTTTTATTTCACGAGTTTTTTATACCCACACATTTTCAAATTAAACGCATTTTTTTATATATAGCAGGAACAATAAACGGGAAACCATTGGCTTCCCGTTTTACTTTTATACCTAAATACTTTATAACCTTTTTTTACTTATTTATTTTATTCCTTTACTTCTTTAGGTTTTTCTACCGGCAGCTCCGTAACCGCTTCTACAGGTTCTGGCTTTGGTTCTTTATCCTCTTTTATCAGTCTGCCTAGTTCCGATCCTTTTCTTGGTTTTTGAGTGCGGGGTGCAAACATTACCAGCATTCGTTTGCCTTCCATTTTTGGCAAACCTTCCAGAGCACCTACATCTTTAAGGCTATCGGCAAATTTTAATAACAACAATTCACCTCTTTCTTTAAACATGATGGCACGACCTTTAAACTGTACATGTGCTTTCACTTTATCTCCTTCCTTCAAAAATTTTTCAGCATGTTTTACTTTAAATTCAAAGTCATGATCATCCGTATTAGGCGTAAAACGAATTTCTTTTACCTCACTGGTTTTGGCCTTAGCCTTCATTTCTTTTTTCTTCTTTTTTTCTTCGTACAAAAATTTATTGTAATCAATAATTCTGCACACCGGAGGTGTAGCTCCAGGAGAAATTTCTACTAAATCCAGGAATTGAGACTGCGCAATTTTCAAAGCTTCCATCGTTGGATAAATTCCGGGTTCAAGATTTTCGCCAACTAATCTTACTTCGGGTACCTTAATCATGTGATTGGTACGGTGCTCCTGTTGTTGTTCTTTTTTAAAACGGGGATTAAAAGTTCCTCTCGGTTGTCTGGGTGGAAATGCCATTTACTTTTTTTAATTTATAATATTGTTTTTTTTATTAAATGAGCTTCAGCAACCTTAAGCATCATCATTGTGTCATTGCAAATCCCGTGAAATATTTTGTGTGCTGCTTCGGGACTCGATTGTATTTTGTATTCTTTTTGCAGCAAAAAAAATTAAATGGTTCCTGCAAAACCTGGCTACTAAATATTGACCATTAACTCATGACTCTAAACTCTATCCTTCTCTTCTTTCCTTAATCTCCTGAGTCAATTCTTTTACAAAATCTTCCAATCCCTTTACTCCTGTAACACCTTTACCCTGCCTGCGAATTGCCACTGCTCCTTCGTTCATTTCTTTTTCGCCAATCACAAGCATATAAGGCACTTTTGCCAATTCTGTATCTCTTATTTTTTTGCCTATCTTTTCGTTTCTATCATCAATCTCTGCACGAATATCCGCATTTTTCAGCGTTTTCAAAATTGTATTTGCATAATCCATAAATTTATCGCTTATGGGCAAAATCTTTACCTGAAGCGGAGCCAGCCAGGCAGGGAATTTGCCTGCATAGTGTTCAAGTAAAAATCCAATGAACCTTTCGTGTGTGCCCAATGGTGCCCGGTGAATAATTAATGGCACCTCTGTACTATTATCCCTGGTGATATAACTAAGCTTAAATTTATTCCCACTATTGAAATCTACCTGGTTAGTGGCAAGTGTAAACTCCCTGCCAATAGTACTCCATATTTGTACATCTATTTTAGGGCCATAAAAAGCAGCCTCATCCTGCACTTCTATGTAAGGAATATTACTGTTTATCAAAACTTCCCTTACCATTGCTTCGGTTTCCTCCCATAATTTCGGTTCATCCACATATTTTTGTCCAAGTTTTGCAGGGTCGTGCAGGCTCAATCTCATTACATATTTATCTACGCCAAAGATTTTAAAATACTTTATGTACATATCATTTACTGCCCTAAACTCGGCTGCAAACTGTTCTTTGCTGCAGTATATATGTGCATCATTCATGTGCAGACAACGCACCCTCATCAGCCCAAATAATTCACCACTTTGCTCATACCTGTAACAGGTTCCATACTCTGCAATGCGGAAAGGAAGGTCTTTGTAAGTCTTTGGCTCTGCATCAAATATTTTATGATGATGCGGGCAGTTCATTGCTTTCAGATAATATTTAGTGCCATCCATTTCCATGGGAGGAAACATACTGTCTGCATAATACGGCAAATGCCCACTGGTAATATAAAGGCTTTCTTTGGCAATATGTGGAGTAACCACCCGTTTGTAGCCTGCAGCATTTTCCGTTTCCTTGGCTAATTTTTCCAGTTCTTCAATGATGATGGTTCCATTGGGCAGCCATAATGGTAAACCCTGGCCTACATCATCATCCATCGTATAGATCCCTAATTCCTTACCAAGTTTACGATGGTCCCTTTTTTTTGCTTCTTCCAACATAGCCAGGTATTCGTCCAGCTCTTTTTGTGCAGGAAAAGTTACCCCATACACACGGGTAAGCTGTTTGTTTTTTTCATCTCCTTTCCAGTAAGCACCGGCTACACTGGTAAGTTTAATGGCTTTAATAAAACCGGTATGTGGAATATGCGGCCCACGGCATAAATCGGTAAACCCTCCCTGTGTGTAAAAAGTAATTTCACCGTCGGTTAAATTCTGCAGCAGGTCTAATTTATATTCATCGCCTTTTTCAGTAAAATAATCTAAAGCTTCCTGCTTAGGTATGGCCTTGCGAACAAAAGCATTGTTTTGTTTAGCCAGTTCATTCATCTTTTTTTCTAAGCTACCAAGATCATCCTCTGTAATTTTTTTATCGCCCAGGTCCATATCGTAGTAAAAACCTTTTTCTACTGCAGGGCCTACCCAAAATTTTACGCCAGGAAAAGTTGCATCTACAGCTTCTGCCATCAGGTGCGCAGAAGAATGCCAGAAAGTAGATTTAGCATCCGAATCATCCCAGGTAAGTAATTGAAAAGTAGCATCGCTGTTAATTGGCCTGGAGGCATCCCATACCTCGTTGTTTACCTTGGCTGCCAATACTTTCCTTGCCAGTCCTTCGCTGATAGATTTCGCAATCTCCATAGATGAAATACCCTGCTGGTACTCCCTTACTGATCCGTCTGGTAATGTTATTTTTATCATGTTCTGTTATCTTCAATCTTTATGTAGAGCGGCAAATTTAACTAATACTTAGCTAACCAACCGTTTAAATGAACAATAAAACCTTGAATATCCTATAATTTTGTTTTGTATTAAACGATGTCTTTTTTGATGAACAGATTTTTAATCACTTTAGCCAGTATACTTTTTTTTGTAACCGCATTCAGCCAGGATTTTACCGGCCAATGGAAGGGAGAATTCAAAGACAAGAGTTCTAAATATGGAAATTGGGGCGGCGATAAATGTGAGTACGTACTTGATTTGGAAATAAAAGGGAAAACAGTAATCGGTTTTTCTTACACTTATTTTACGGATGGCCCCAAAAGATATTATACTATCTGCAAACTGGAAGGTACCCTGGATAAGAAAAAAAAGTATGTTGAGATTACAGAATTTGAGCGCACCAAAACCAATGTGCCAGCAGAAGTAGGCAACTGTTTTCAAACACATAAACTCACTTATTTTAAAAAATCGGATGGCGAAGAAAGTCTGGAAGGCAACTGGATTCCGGCACCTAATCAAAAAGGAAATTGTGGCTTTGGTACCAGTTTACTTAGCAGGCGAAATTTAAAAAGCAGTTTTCCCGGTATTAAAAATCCTTCTCTTGCCTCCAGCTCAAGAACTTTTATGCCTCAAAAAAAAACCACAATAGCCAGCCTGCCAAATCTTAAGGATAAAAATAAACCCGCTATAATAAATATAAAGCCGCTGCCAGTAAAACCAAAAGTTACTCCGGTTGTAATTGTTCCAAAAAAAGAAGTGCCGCTAAAAAAATCACCGGAGTTAGTAAAAGAGCCCGAGAAAATAAAGCCTTCATTTCCCACCCTTCCTGCTATCATAGGCAGCAAGTATGAAAAAAGAAGCAACACTGTTTTAAAAACCATTGAAGTAGAGAATGAAAGTATAAAAATAGATTTGTACGATAATGGAGAAATAGACGGCGATAGTGTTTCTCTTTTCCTGAATGGAAAGCTTATGGTTGCTAACAAAAAATTAACTACCAAACCACTTAGTATCCGCATTCCGTTGGAAGAACTAAACGACGAAAATGAATTGGTGATGTATGCCGATAACCTGGGCAGCATTCCTCCCAATACAGCACTGATGATTGTAACAGATGGCACTAAACGTTATGAAGTACGTATTACATCTGATCTGCAAAAGAGTGGAACGATAAGGTTTGTGAAGAAGAAGTAGGATTTATATTCTTTATTCTTTTATAATTTATTCATCCGTGAAACTTCAGCTAATAAATATGCTTTTGTTTTCCCACATCCGGAAATATTATGGAAATGATACAAACTTTGGGCATCATTTGCTAACTCACTTTCACTTATTAAAAAAATATTAATTTCATTTTTTCCAAAATCATGTTTTGAATTTTAGTTGACATCATTTTTTGTCAAACTGAGAAAGATGTAGCATGTTTATTTTTGCAGCCTCTTAAATAAAAGAAGACGGCAAAATACAACAGGGGAAATAAACCTATAAATTTGCTTTTCAATTATATTAATTTCTATGGTAAAAATAGTTTTTCCCCTCTTTTTATTCACCATCATTTTTTTCAGCCATTCTTGTGCACAACAGTTTTTTAACACTAAGGGTAAAAATATTATTGGCACGGATGGAAAAGTTTTTTATTTAAAAGGTATAAATCTCGGAAACTGGCTGGTACCAGAGGGATATATGTTTCAGTTTAAGGACGCAAGTTCCCCAAGACTTATCAATCAAACCCTGAGTGAACTGGTGGGCCCTGACGCAACTAAAAATTTTTGGAAAAAATTTTTAGACCAGTATATTACGGCAGAAGATATCCATTATTTAAAAAGCATCGGTATGAATTCTATTCGCATACCCTTTAATTACCGGATGTTTACATCAGAATATTATATGGGGTCCAGTGATTCTACAAGAGGTTTTTTCTACCTGGACCGTCTCATCCAATGGTGCAAAAAAGAAAAACTATATGTGATACTGGATATGCACTGTGCTCCCGGTGGGCAAACTGGCGATAATATTGATGATGGATACGGTTATCCATTCCTATTCGAAAGCGAAGAAAGCCAGGACCTTTGCATTGCTATTTGGAAGCGAATTGCAACCTACTATAAAAATGAATCTGTTATTATTGGTTACGACTTGCTGAATGAGCCTATAGCGCATTATTTTAATAAAGAAAAACTTAATCCTTTACTAGAACCACTTTACAAAAAAATAGCTAAAGCCATTCGTGTGGTTGATATTAATCACATATTATTCCTTGGTGGTGCACAATGGAATTCGAACTTTCAGCCATTTGGTGCACCCTTTGACAAAAAATTAGTTTACACTTTTCATAAATACTGGACAGAACCAACACAACAAGTAATAATGGAATATATAGATTTTAGCAATAGGTATAATGTTCCTATGTATTGTGGCGAAACAGGTGAGAATACAGATGAATGGGTGGAAAAATTCAGAAAAATGTTAGACTCCAATAATATAGGCTGGCATTTTTGGCCCTATAAAAAATTAAACAATACAAAGGGAATCGTTAGTTTTAATAATCCCGGTTATTATGATTCTTTAATTGTATATGCTAACAGTACAAAAAAAAACTTTGAAGACATCCGAAAGATGAGGCCTGCCAATACTGATGCAATTAGAAAATCACTGGATAGATTTTTAGAGAACTGCAGGTTTAAAAACTGTTATCAGAATGTAGGATATATTAAAGCGTTAGGCTTAAAACCAACACTTGTTAACTAACCTATGAAGTTTCATATTAAATAATGAAGATGAGTAACCGTATTAAATTGTCGGAATGTATTTTTTTAGAACTTAAAATTCCAGGTCACTGCCGGTATCACCGGAAAAATTGAAACCTGTTTGGCCTGCACCTGCAGGCTTCCGTCTAAAGGATTTCCTGTTTGATCAAAATAAATAAAATAAGGGTTTTGGCGGCTGTAAGCATTGTACACACTAAACACCCATTCTGTTTTTAATTTTCTGCGATCATTTTTTCTTCCCTGCAGAATGGCCGAAAGGTCCATGCGGTGATAAGAAGGAAGGCGGTATTGATTAATGCGGCTATACTCCTGCGTTAGTACGCCACCCACAATATAAAAACGCTGTGGAAGTGTGGCAGCATTGCCGGTGCCATAAACAAAAGTGGCCGCCAGTTTCCAGCGGTCGCTTAGTTTATACATAGCCACTACACTTAAATCGTTCCGGCGATCGTACTTGGCAGGATATTTTTGTCCAAAATTTAATGCTGGAAATTTTCTCCATGTCCAGCTGAGTGTATAGCCTACCCAACCCGTGAGTTTGCCTTTTACTTTATTGATAAATAATTCTGATCCATAACTCCATCCTTTTCCAAAAACAAAATCATCTTCGGTATCACTTATTGTATTGGGTGTATAACCTTCCCTGTATTCAATCTGGTTTTGCATATCCTTAAAATAAATTTCTAAGGAAGTTTCAAACATATTATTTTTAAAATTTTTAAACAGTCCTGCAGCATACAACCAGCTTAATTGAGGCTTTACTTTATAAGTGCTGGGCACCCATAAATCGGTAGGCAATGTAGTACCTGCATTGCTTACTAAATGTATGTATTGCAGGTTGCGGGTAACAGATGCTTTGATGGATGTTTCTTCGTTTACACTATACCGCAATGTAAACCTGGGCTCCAGGCCACCATAAGTTTTTACATTGCTTCCTTTTTTAAATACGGTGCTGTCGGTGCGGTTGCCATTG
>JBKJSJ010000335.1:0-6064 GCA_046595965.1 Ferruginibacter sp. | reverse complement strand
AAACTCTACAAAATCCCCAGGTTTCATAAGAATGTCAGTCGCACCAGGCTGATGTATTTTTACACTTCCTTCTTTTAAAACAATACTACTTGTACCATTTCTATTAATAACATCAAATGAGGTACCTGTAACTTCAATATCAAAAGCATCCGTATGTACTATAAATTTGTTATGCTGAGCAGTTTTTTTTACATGAAAAAAAGCTTCGCCCTTAATCCATACTTCCCTGTCTCTTCCTTCTTTCCATTTTTTTGGATAAATAAGCTTACTGTTTGCATTTAAAATTACTTCGGTACCATCTGGTAATCTATTCTGCTTTACCTGCCCAAATTTTGTGGCGAGCTGTGGCTGCAAAGTATCGTTAAACAGGAATTTGAGGCTTATAGCAAGGATGCCTATAATTACGGCGGCGGCGGCGGCATACCATATTTTTCTACGATTAATGGGGATTACTTCTATAGATCTATTTACCTTTTTAGACTTCATTGCATTCCTTAGCCTTGCTTCCGATACAGCCAGTTGTTCATTACTTACTCGAGACTCATCTAATTGAATTTGTTGCAAATAATTGGCGGCTTCCGTAGCCATCGGTTTTTTATCGGAATTTTGGGCAATCCAGTTTTCCCAATGGGCAATATTTTTTTTATCTGTTTGATAAGCCCAGGATAGAAAACTGTCATCCCCTATAAAATCCTGAAGCTGATTAAATTTTTTATTCATAAAACTGTATAATTACAATGTAAAGTGCCGCCTGTTTAAATTTTGTAACCAATATTTAAAAAATATATTTAAAATATTTTACCTGTCACAGCTAAACCTTTTGTTTATTTGTATTACCAATCAATTACCGCAACTGCTAGATCATACTGTTAAATACCTCAGTTTTAAACTGAGTAGGCTTTATGGGATTAAACGACAACGAAAGAGATATTATACTTTGGAACCAATTTAAAAATGGTGATGAACATTCATTTGTAGCTATGTTCCGGAATTATTATTCCCGGCTATTTAACTACGGCAGTAAAATTTCAAGCGATCCTGAGTTGTTGGAAGATTGTATCCAGGAATTATTTTTAGATGTATGGCGCAGCAATGGTAAGGCTGATATTATCTCCTTTAATGCTTATATTTTTAAAGCCTTTAAATTTAAACTGATAAAGCAGCTTGCTAAAAAAAATAAAATAGCATCTTTAGGCAGTAATATTGGTGAAAACGCATTTGAACTGAGTCACGAAAATTTTATCATTAATAATGAATTTAATTTTGCCCGCAAAGAAAAGATCCTCAATGCGTTTCAGGAATTATCTCCCAGGCAAAAAGAAATTATTTATTTAAAATTTTACCAGGATTTAAGTTACGAAGAGGTAAGTGAAATCATGCAAATCAGTTACCAGGCGGCCCGCAATCTTATTTACAATTCGCTTAAAATGATCAAAAACCTGGTTGCATTCTTACTTATATTTTTTACACTTCTTTAGTATTGAAAAAAATTTACATGCTTACAATATTTTATCCGGATATTGTTTTGTAAAACTATAAATTAAGACAAACGGTTGCACTACCGCACATAATTACCCCAGGTTTTATTTAAACAAAAGGAACGAAAGTTTACCAAACTCAGTATTTAAAGGCATTTTAAGGATATTAGACGACCAACGTTTTGCCGGCATATCAAAGAAATTAAATAAAAAAACATTACAACATTGCAGTTGAATTTATTGCTGCAGTTTGGTACAAAAAATAAAAGCCTACTTTTAGCCCTCCGAATTTTTTGATATTACTAAGCATTTTATTATGACAAAAATTGATCTCACCGATTCTCTAGAAAAAATTTCAGTAAAAATATTCCCTTCGCCACAGCAGGGTTCTGTGGAAGTGGCAGCCATGATTGCAAAGCTAATTAAAGAAAAAAATGCAGCAGGCAAAAAAGCTGTAATAGGGCTGGCTACAGGGTCAACACCAAAGTCTCTTTATGCAGAATTGGTACGCCTGCATCAGCAGGAAGGCCTGAGTTTTAAAAATGTAATTGCCTTTAACCTGGATCAGTATTATCCAATGGATAAAGATGCGCTGCAGAGTTATCATTACTTTATGCGCAAGTATCTTTTTGAACATACGGATATAGATCCCAACAATTATTTTGTGCCCGATGGTACCATTGCCAAAGACAAAGTAAAAGAACACTGCAGGGAATATGAACAAAAAATAGAAGATACCGGAGGCCTGGATATTCAAATACTGGGCATTGGCCAAAATGGTCATATTGGTTTTAATGAACCGGGAAGTGCAATATATAGCAAGACCCGGCTTATAACATTAGACAACAGCACCCGCATGGCCAACTCTTACGAATTTGGCAACATGAGCCAGGTACCCCGCATGGCCATTACTATGGGCATCAGCACTATTTTAAAATCTAAGAAAATTGTATTAATGGCCTGGGGGCAGGCCAAAGCACCTGTTATTCAAAAAGCAGTGGAAAAAGAAGTTACAGAAGATATTCCTGCTTCACTCTTGCAGACTCACGACGATTGTGTTTTTGTGCTGGATGAGTCAGCAGCATCTGATCTTACCCGTATAAAATATCCATGGCTTACGGGAGAATGTGAATGGAATGACCCCATGATAAAAAGGGCTGTAATAAATCTTTCTCTTAAATTGAACAAACCTGTATTAAGCCTTACGAACAACGATTACAACGATAATGGCCTCAATGATCTGCTTACCGAAAAAGGAGATGCCTACGAAATAAACCTGCAGGTATTTTATTTGCTGCGGGATAGTATTACTGGGTGGCCTGGTGGTAAACCTACCGAAAAAAGACAATCGCACCCGGAAAGGCACGAACCTTTTCCTAAAAGATCGCTTATATTTTCTCCTCATCCGGATGACGATATTATAAGCATGGGCGGCACGTTTATGCGCTTACACGACCAGGGGCATGAAGTGCATGTTGCTTATCAAACGAGTGGCAACATTGCCGTTACCGATGAATTTGTAACAAGGTTCATAGATTTTACTGTGGGCTTTGAAAACATGTTTGACATTGATGAAACTAAAAGCAAAAAAATTTTTGAAGATGCCACCGCTTTTTTAAAAACAAAAAAGAGCAGCGAAAAAGATACAGAAGATATTAGGGCTATTAAAGGATTAATACGAAGATGCGAAGCCAAAGCTACCTGTAAATATGTGGGGCTGCAGGATGACCAGTATCATTTTGAAAACCTGCCATTTTACGAAACAGGCACTATAGAAAAAAATCCGATGGACGAAGCGGATATATTGAACACATTAGAATTGCTGGAAAAAATTAAACCCCAGCAGATATTTTGTGCAGGCGATTTTGCTGATCCGCATGGCACACACAAAGTTTGTTTTGATGTGGTGATAGCAGCCCTGCAGAGGCTGAAAGCATCGGGTGCTCCCTGGATAAATGATTGCTGGCTTTGGTTGTATAAAGGTGCCTGGCAGGAGTGGGATATTACCGAAATAGAAATGGCTATACCCATGAGCCCCGAGCAGGTAATAAAAAAACGCAATGGAATTTTTATTCATCAATCGCAGAAAGACAGCGTACCCTTTCAGGGCAGCGACGACCGGGAGTTTTGGCAGCGGGCCGAAGAACGAAATGCTAATACTGCCCAATTATATGCACAGTTAGGATTAACCCAATATGCAGCAATGGAAGCCTTTGTGAGGTGGCATTATTAATGATTGCCGGAGTTTTAAGCGGTCATTGGTCATTATGTAAATGGGTATAATACTGAAAAATAGTTGGTGATTTTGTTATTTTAAACCCTTTAATTGCGTTCAACAACTACCCTCTTTACCTTTTGCTCCAGCAGTAATAGATCTGCAAGAACAAATGCCGTAACGGCTTCCAGCACCACGGGTACTCTTAATGCAATGCAGAGATCATGACGGCCTTTTACTGAAAAACTTTCTACGGTATTGGTTTCAATATTTAATGTTTGTTGTTCCTTGGGTGTAGATGAGGTTGGTTTTACCACCACTCTAAAAACCAAATCGTTTCCATTGCTAATGCCACCTACAATTCCTCCTGCATGATTGGTAGTCGTTTTGCCAGATGCATTTTCCAAGGGATCATTGTGATCTAACCCAAACATTTTTGCTGCTGCAAAGCCAACACCAAATTCAATTCCCTTAATGGCGGGTATAGAAAATACAGCGTGGCTGATGAGAGATTCAGCAGAATTAAAAAATGGTTCTCCCAAACCAAGAGGAATATTTTTTACAATACATTCTACAATACCACCTACACTGTCTTTGGCATCAATAGCTTTTTGCAAACCTGCGGCAGTATCTTTTTCTCCTCCAATTTCGGTAATGGTAGCATTAATAGAAATATCTCCGCCATGGGAGGAGGTTTGCAGGATGCGTTTTGCCACAACACCGGCAGCTACCAGGCATACGGTTAATCTTCCACTAAAATGCCCGCCACCACGGTAATCTTCCTGGCCTCCAAATTTTTGGGATGCTACAAAATCTGCATGACCCGGCCGTGGAAAGCTGCGCAGCTTTTCATAATCGCCGCTGCGGGTATTGTTATTTTCAAAAATAATTGTAAGTGGAGCCCCTGTGGTTTTACCGTTAAATAAGCCCGATAAAAAAATGGGTAAATCATCTTCCTTACGAGGCGTAGTTCCTTTTTGCATGCCTCCTTTTCTTCTTTCAATGTCGATAACAAAATCATCTGCCGATAAAAGTATGCCCGCAGGGCAACCATCCATTACGATGCCTACAGATGGCCCGTGCGATTCTCCAAAAATGGTTACCCTGAATATTGTTCCGAAACTGTTCATTTTTTTAATAATATTTTTACTTCGTTTGTATAAAAAACCGCATTAAATCTTTTTGATTTTAAACCCTTGTAAGAATACTTTTTTGAATGGTTAATGGTTTTACTTTTTCAAAAGCTTCATCATAAAGTTTTGATTAGCGAACAATTCTTTTAAATTCAATATTAGTAATTAGGTTGTGTACATTTTTATTGCAAATTTTTTAGGTATTGTGAAAATGCTATCTCAATTTGAAGATAAGGTTTGCATAAAATATATCTTACCAAATTTACAAATTATCTGCCAATCGTTACTACTGCTCCCAGTTTTTTCAGGTGTTCATAAAAATCAGGATACGATTTATTAATGGCTTCTGCATCTTCAATCATTGTATCGCCAGTTGCCTTTAAAGCCGCTACTGCAGCGGCCATTGCAATTCTGTGATCGTGGTGCGAATGCATGGCTGCTCCTTTTAATGCTACGCCTCCTTCTATTATCATAAGATCCTCCTGCAATTTTATTACTACACCCATTTTGCCAAACTCCTGTTGTAAAGTAAGGGCACGGTTGCTTTCTTTATGTGCCAGCCTGCTTACACCTTCAATTACTGATGTGCCCTGGCAGTATGCTGCCAGTGCTACCAATGGTGGAAAAAGATCGGGGCAATCGGTAGCATCAAAATGAAAGGGCTGCAGGCTGGCAGGTTCTATTACAATTTCATCGGGCAAAATACTGATGATGGCTTTGCTCATCATCAACGCCTGCAGAATGGCTTTGTCTGCCTGGGCAGAAAAGGTATCTAATCCTTTTACAGTAATTTTTCCTGCTATGGCACCTGCCACTAATAAAAATGCAGCACCACTCCAGTCGCCTTCTACGTTGTATGTTATGGGTTGTGTGTAAGGGCTTACTGGTACAATGATGAATTGCTCATAATTTTCGTTGGCAACTTTATATCCAAAATGCTCCATCATCTGCAGCGTAAGGTCTATGTAAGGTTTGCTTTTAAGATTATTAACGGTAATGGTTACCCGCTCTTTAGCTGCTTTTGCAAAAGCAATGAGCAGGCCAGTTAAAAACTGCGAGCTGAGTGAACCATCTACTGTAATATTTTTTGGCTGCAACGGGCCCTGTATCTGCAAAGGAAGTTTTCCATTATTGGATTGTATGCTTATCCACAATTGCGGAAATATTTCATCAAAAAAATTCATTGGCCGGGTGAGCAAACTGCCACTACCCGTAATAGTTATATGCTCACTGCTTAA
>JBKJSJ010000151.1:0-5283 GCA_046595965.1 Ferruginibacter sp. | reverse complement strand
TACAGAAGGTATGGAATTGAACTTCCTTATGTATAAAAGCCAAAACAACATTTTTAGGGATAATAAAATTAAGATAAGAATAGAGGAATTTTTTAATAATCTCCAGTTAGAGAATTTAGCCAGGTGCGGAAAAAATAAATAAAACTGTTCCTCTACTCCCAACGACCAGTAATGGGCAAGAAAAGGAATTGTTTTATCTATAATGAATGGAACATTTGCCGCCAGGAAAATATAAAACGGAACGGATGATTTGGGATAATCAATACTGAATATAAAAAGCGTGAGTAAGCATGCAAAAAAATATAAGAAATACAATGGCCATATTCTTAATATTCTTCTTATATAAAATGCCTTGATTTTTAAAGAGCTTATTTCCTTTTCCTTTAAAAGTAAAAAAGTTATAAGAAATCCACTTAAAGTAAAAAAAATAGTCACTCCATTAGCAGCCAGGTCCAGGCCTTTAGCGGTACCGTCACTATTTATTCCAAGAAATTTATTATTTAAACCAAACTCATTTAAACCAAGTGTTATATGTGAAATTAGAACTGCAATGGCTGCTATAGCCCTCAATCCGTTGAGACCAGGTAAATAAACTGCTTTTGAAGTTTGCATTAATGTTAGTTTTGCAGGTACAAAAGTTTGGGTTGTGCTGTTAAGTAAATATACTGGCCCCAGATAGCATTATATTTGCAAACAGAATAACCAGGGAGGATTTATTTTTTATAACAGCTTCAATAGCTTGCAGGTAAGCATCAATAACAATCTTTTTAGCAAATTTTGTTTTTATAATTTCTCTTGCATTACTGCCCATTAATTTTCTTTCTTCTTCGCCAAGCAGTGCCATGGTATTCATTTTAAAATCCAGGTCGGCGGCATCTTTTACACGGCATAAATAACCTGTAACTCCATCTACTACTATATCTCTGCATCCGGTAGTGTCGGTGGTTATACAGGGTTTCTGCATACTGCCGGCCTCCAGCAATACATTACTCATCCCCTCCCGGTAAGAGGGCAGCACTATACAATCTGCCTCTGCAATAAAGGGGCGCACATCTCCTGCAGCACCCAGGTAGTTTACCACTCCCTGCTCTACCCATTGCACTATCTGCTTTTCTGTAACAATATTTTCTTTTAAATTTTGAGAATAGTAAGGCCCCAGTACCTGGAATTCTGCATTAATATTTTGTTCCTTTAACTTTTTGGCAGCCTCCACATATTCCAGTATCCCTTTATCTTTTATGAGCCTGCTGATAAAAAGAAAAATAAATTTTTCATCATTTCTCTTTTTTGGGAGGGGTTGAAAATACTCATAATCTACCCCAGATCCCGGAATGATTTCTGTTCTTTCCGGACTTACAAATCTTTTCTGCAGAAACAAATTTCTATCATCATTGTTTTGAAAAAAAACTTTGGCCGTTTTTTTTAAAACAAACCTGTAAAGAGAACGTGCTACTTTATAAGGAATGGTTTCACTATCGGCCAATGGGCCTATGCCGGTAATATTGGTAATGGTTGGTATGTTTAAAACCCGGGTTACTATGTTTCCCCAAATGGCAGGGCGCATGGTAAATGTGAGGCATACATCTGTATTGGTTTGTTTTAATGCAGTTTTAATATTACGCATATAAGAAAAAACATGGAGGGGGTTGGTATTGCTTGTTTTTACATCAATTACATTAAACCCTTTGGACCGGGCAATGGCAAGCTCTTTTTCTGTACCCGTAGAAAGTACAGTAACATTATATCCGCTCTGCATTAATACCTGCGTAAGCTTTTGCCTTACCGTATTGGTAGAGATAATATGGTTCTCAATAATGGCAATATTTTTTTTCATGCATATTGGATATTATTGCAAATATATTTTTTTATACCAGATTTCCATACTCATGAGTGTCCAAAGTATTTTTGCTCTTTTTTCGGCAGATATCTTTATCCGGTTATTGAGTAGAGCAGTAACAAAATCTTTTTTAAGTAACTGGCGGCTTAAGGCTGTATCAGCCCCTACATAATCCTGCACGATTTCATTCAAATCATTTTCTACCCAATTCTTTAAAGGTATCTCAAAACCCCGTTTGGGTTGATGGATTAATGCCGGAGGAAGGTATTTGCCGGCCAGCGTTCGCAAAAGGTACTTGGTAGTGCTTCCGTTTATTTTAAAATGGTCGTTCATACCCGGTGCATACTCTAATAATTCTTTGCATAAAAAGGGGCTTCGTCCTTCAAGGGAGTGGGCCATATTGGCTATATCCATCTTTACCAGCAGGTCACTAAACAACGTGCTGTTAAAGTCCATATTCATTATTTTTTTTAACCCGCTAATGTTTGCACCGGTAATTTCATTAAAATCTTCCCTCATTTGTGCAAGGTAATCGCCGCCGGGTTCAATTATATTTTGTTCGTAGTCTTCCAGAATATCTACCCCTGCAGAAAGATAAATTTCCAGGCTGTTTTTAGATGCCAGCGACAGCAACCGGTATAAATAATTATATTTTGATTTTTTATTATTAGAGGGTGGAAGTAGGTTTTTAGAAAGGGCTGAAATTTTTTTTACAGGTGCAGATGCATTAAAGAAATCGTATTTAGAAAAGGGAACATAGCGGCGGTAGCCGCCAAAGAGTTCATCTGCCCCATCTCCATTTAATATTACGGTTACATATTTTTTAGCTTCTTCACTTACATAATAACTGGGTATTGCAGAACTGTCAAAAAATGGTTCGCCGTAATTGCTGATAATATTTTCCAGGTTGTTCTTAAGATCGTGAAACGAAATCTTTATTTGTGTGTGATTGGTCTGGTACTTATCTGCAACCATTTTGGCCAGTGGTGCTTCATCGTATTCACCCTCAAAAGAAACGGTAAATGTTTTTATGCTTTTATTGTATTCGCTGGCAATTGCGGTTAACAGGCCACTATCTATTCCGCCACTGAGAAAACTTCCTACTTCGAGGTCAGATGATTCTACCCTGCGTTTTACAGATTGATGCAGCAGCTCATCTACTTTTTGCAGTGATTGCTGCAAAGAATCGGGATGATTGTTTTTATAAAATGGATTAATGCTCCACCATTGTTGCTGCTTTACCTGCAGATTTTTACAATCTATAACCAGTGAAGAACCTGCAGCCAGTTCTGTTACATTTTTGTAGGGCGTGTTGGTTTTATAAAATGATCCTAACCGCAGATAGGTATAAAAATGCTGCTGGTCCATCTGCAGGGGCAATTGGCTTTTTAGGCAATTTAATTCGCTGGCAAATATTATTTTTTGCCCATCAGCATAATAGTACAAAGGCTTTTTTCCCGCCCGGTCTCTTGCTATAAAAAGGGTTTGCTCGCTGCTGTCGTAAATAGCAAATACAAACATGCCTTCCAGGTCGTTTAAAAATTGGGTCCCCAATTTGCGGTATAGCAACAAAAGGGTTTCGGTATCGGAATAAGTATTTCCGGTAAGATTATACTTTTTTCTAAGTTCGTTGTGATTGTAAATTTGCCCGTTAAAAATGATAGTATATCTGTCTTCAATTGTCATAGGCTGTTTGCCTCCGGTTATATCGAGTATGGATAAACGAAGATGATAAAGATCTACATTACTGTTTACAAAACTGTTCTGCTCATCGGGACCACGGTGAAACATAGCCCGGTTAACCTGCTCATAGGATAATTTAAAATTTACGGATCCAGCGATACCACACATTTTTTACATTCTTAATTTGTGGCAAAATAAATGTTTATTATTGAATAGTGAATGATAAATTACGATAAATTTGCCTGCATCCCCGTCTATCAATTAACCTATAAATAACTTATAGACTTTTATAAATCAGTATGGGAATATTTGATATTATATTATTTCCTGTTTATGTCTATATCTTTTATTTAATCCTTGTATTCAATAGTAGAAAAATAGCAGACCCGTTATTGAGGCAGTATCAAAAAAACGGATTTTGGGTAAAAATCTTTTGCACCGTTGCCATTACCATTTTTAATGTATATCTCTCTCCCGGAGATTCTACCACTTTATATTATCCCGAAGGCTATAATATTTTCAAATTAATACTAAGAGATCCTGATAATATCCGGTGGGTGTTTTTGCCGGGAGCAGATTTTGATTTAAACCTGGTGGCAGACCCTGCCAACGCAGGATACATGACCGGGGAAGCTAATTTTTTTGTTATCAGGCTGGTCGCTATTTTTTCGTTTTTCAGTTTTGGCAGCTACTTTGTAATACAGCTTTTTTTTTCTATGATTGCTTTTACCGGAATATGGAAATTATTTAAATTTTTCTATGAATTATATCCACACCTGCACAAGCAGTTAGCCATAGCCTTACTCTATTTACCCACGCTTGCATTCTGGAGTTCTGGCGTATTGAAAGATCCAATTTGTATGGCTATGCTTGGCTGGATGACTTATTCAATCTATGCGGGCTATTATAAAAAGACGGATGTGGTTAAAAATACGATCATCGCTTTATTTTCGGCCCTGGTGTTATCAGTGGTAAAGCCCTATATTCTCTTTGCTTACCTGCCATTTTTTATTCTATATCTTATCCTTGTAAATATTCATATCATCAAAAATCCGCTTGTTAAGATACTTTCTATATTAGCTATTTCTGCTTTAAGCATTGGGGGGTTTATTTTAATGTCGGACAGGCTGCAAAAGGAGATGGGTAATTTTGCTATCGAAAAACTTTCGGAGTCCATTCAGGTTCAGCAAAAGAATTTTATGGATATGGCAGAACTGGCAGAATCCTCTTTTTCACTGGGTGTAGAATATACAGGCGGTTTGGGTAGTTTACTACGCATGGCACCAGCCGCCATTAATGCCACCCTGTTCAGACCCTATATCTGGGAATCAAAAAAAATATCTACCTTATTGAGTTCGCTGGAAAGTTTATCGCTTATGATGTTAACCCTCTATGTTTTGTTTAGAGTAGGCCCGTTTACATTTTTCAAAACAATCATTAAAGATCCAATGGTGACGTTCTGTTTTTTATTTTCAGTTTTGTTTGCTTTGTTTATTGGTGCTACTACTTTAAATTTTGGCACATTGGTAAGGTATAAAATTCCCTGTATGCCATTTTTTGTAATTGCCATCCTGCTTATTAATGAAAGAAAAAAGACAATAAAAACAGCCTCCTTAAAAAAAGAGACTGTGGTATAAAACTAAATAAATTTGTGAAATGCTCTATATACCTGCTGTTCTCTCTGCAGCACGGGGCAGGGTAAAAAGAGCTGATATGGCCTGGCGGGTATATCTGATGTAATTATTATAAGCAGTTTTATAATA
>JBKJSJ010000084.1:0-3718 GCA_046595965.1 Ferruginibacter sp. | reverse complement strand
ACCAAAATAGATACAACCATTTTAATGAGAGATGGTATAAAATTATACACTGTAATTTATGTACCAAAAGATGATACACAGCCATATCCTTTTTTAATGGAACGAACCCCCTACTCTGCCGGGCCTTATGGCGATACTTTATATCCCAATGCCATTGGCCTAAACGAAAGTTTAATGAAAGAAAAATATATTTTTGTGTACCAGGATGTAAGAGGAAGGTATATGAGCGAAGGGCTAAACCTGGAAGTAACCCCACACATTGCCAATAAAAAAAATAAAAAAGAAGTAGATGAAAGCTCCGACACCTATGATACCATCGATTGGCTCCTGAAAAATATAAAAAATAATAATGGCCGGGTGGGCCTGTATGGTATTTCGTATCCTGGTTTTTATGCTACCGCAAGTTTACCGGGGGCACACCCTGCCATAAAAGCTGTAAGCCCGCAGGCACCGGTTACTGATGAGTTTATGGGCGATGATGCCAATCATAATGGTGCTTTCTTTTTAATGGACAACTTTAATTTTATGAATTATTTTGGTGCCGATAGAAAAGGGCCGGTAAAAGATTATGCAGGCAATGTTTTTAATTTTAGTACTAAAGATATGTATTCGTTTTTTTTAAAAATGGGGCCGGTTAAAAATACACAGTCTGCAAAATATTACAACCACAAAAGTTATATCTGGAACGAATACCTGCAGCATGATACTTACGATGCCTACTGGAAAGCCAGAAATATAAGAACACATTTAAAAAATATCAACATCCCTACATTGGTGGTAGGCGGGTGGTTTGATGCAGAAGATTTGTTTGGTGCATTAAATACATATTCATCTATTGAAAAACAAAGCCCACAAAATAACAACCGGCTGGTAATGGGCCCCTGGACGCATGGTGCATGGGAAAGCAAAGAATGGAAACAGTTTACTTACCAGGATTTTGGCAGCAATACCAGTAAATTTTTTCAGGACAGCATAGAAGCTTCCTTCTTTAATTTTTATTTAAAAGACAAAGGAAATTTAAAGCTTGCAGAAGCTACCATTTTTGAAACCGGTAGCAACCAGTGGAAAAATTATACAGCCTGGCCTCCTGAAAATGTAACAGCAGTAAATTATTTTTTAAGCAGTAATAATAAAATTTCTTTAAAGGTACCTTCACAAAAAAATAGTTTTGACGAATACCTCAGCGACCCTGCAAAGCCGGTGCCTTACAGCAATGGTATATTTGGCAGGCGCAATAATGAATACATGGCCGAAGACCAGCGTTTTGCTGCAATGCGCCCTGATGTTTTGGTTTTTGAAACAGATGAATTAACAGAAGATATAACCCTTGCCGGAAAAATTATGGCCGATCTTAAAGTAAGCATCAGCGGTACAGATGCAGATTTTATTGTAAAGCTCATAGATGTATTGCCAGAGAACGAACCCTCAAATAATGCTGCCCAAAAAGGAGTAACCATGGCGGGCTATCAGCGGCTGGTAAGAGCGGAAGTTATAAGAGGCAAATTTAGAAACAGTTTTGAAAAGCCAGAAGCATTTGTACCAAATAAAATTACTGCTGTAAAATTTAATTTAAATGATGTGGCGCATAAATTTAAAAAAGGCCACAAAATAATGATACAGATACAAAGCACCTGGTTTCCTTTGATAGACAGAAACCCACAAAAATTTATGCGCATACCAGATGCAAATGAAAACGATTTTAAAAAAGCCAGCATCAGAATTTATCATGATAACAGTAATGCAAGTAAAGTTGTATTGCCCGTTTTAAAATAAAACAGTTACAAAATTTAATTACCCGGCACTTATATAAAAATGAATTTATGAAAATGATTGTTTTGCTACTATTACTGGTTATGCAGTTATCTGTAACTGCACAGAATACTTTGAATATTGTACCCATGCCAGCAGAGATAAAAATGGGTAAAGGGAATTTTACACTTGATAAAAATACCACCCTTTATTATTCTGAAAATAGTGTAAAAGAAATTTGCTTACAATTGAATAATAGTTTGCAAAATCAATATGGCTTTACTTTACCTATAAAATATGCTGCAGCAGAAGACTTAACTAAAATTAAAAATAAAAATATAAGTGTAGTGCTGTTTCCTAAACTTTTAAAAGCCCCAGAA
Source organism: Ferruginibacter sp. (assembly GCA_046595965.1). Lineage (GTDB taxonomy): Bacteria > Bacteroidota > Bacteroidia > Chitinophagales > Chitinophagaceae > Ferruginibacter. The sequence continues at coordinate 1,589 of JBKJSJ010000084.1, read as the reverse complement.
ATACCTGGTTACTATTCGTTGGATATTAATGAGAATAGTATAAAATTGGTTTCAATGGAAGAACAAGGTTTATTTTATGGCCTGCAAACCATACTACAGCTTCTCCCAGAAACAGCAAAAAAATCTAATCAAAAAAATGTTCCATTATCCATTCCCCAATTATCCATTAAAGACTATCCACGCTTTGCTTACCGTGGTATGCACCTCGATGTTGCCCGCCACTTCTACCCTGTTTCCTTTATAAAAAAATATATTGATTACCTGGCAGCATACAAATACAATACTTTTCACTGGCACCTTACCGATGACCAGGGATGGCGAATTGAAATAAAAAAATATACAAAACTTACAGAAGTGGGCGGTTACAGAAACGGCACCATCATTGGCCGTTATCCAGGCAAAGGAAACGACAGCATCCGCTACGGTGGTTTTTACACCCAGGAGCAAATAAAAGAAGTAGTAAAGTATGCAGCAGAAAGGTATATAGATGTAATTCCTGAGATAGAAATGCCGGGGCATGCGTCTGGAGCCATTGCTGCCTATCCGGAGCTGAGTTGTTTTCCGGAAGAAGACACAAAAATTTTACAGAGTACTCCCTGGGCAGGAAGCAGAAAAGGCAAACAGGTGCAGCAAACCTGGGGCGTATTTGAAGATGTGTTTTGCCCCAGCGAATTTACTTTTAATTTTTTAGAAAATGTACTGGATGAAGTAATGCCATTATTTCCTTCAAAATACATTCATATTGGTGGCGATGAAAGCCCTAAAGAAGCATGGAAAAAATCTGACTTTTGCCAGCAATTGATAAAAGATAAAAACTTAAAAGATGAACATGGCCTTCAAAGTTATTTTATTCAACGCATAGAAAAATATATCAACAGCAAGGGCAAAAAAATAATTGGCTGGGATGAAATACTGGAAGGCGGCCTGGCTCCTAATGCCACCGTTATGAGCTGGCGTGGAGAAGAAGGTGGCATAGCTGCAGCCAAACAAAACCATGATGTGATAATGACTCCCGGCACTTATTGCTACCTGGATCATTCTCAATCTAAAAACGAAGACAGTGTAACCATAGGAGGATATTTACCCCTGGAAAAAGTGTACGGCTATGAGCCAATACCTGCTGCATTAAATGCATCTCAGGGTAAACATGTATTGGGCGCTCAGGGCAATGTGTGGACAGAGTATATGAAAAATACCAGCAAAGTAGAATACATGATTTTTCCCCGCATGATAGCACTGGCAGAGGTTTTGTGGAGCCCTAAGGCAAAAAGAAACTGGAAGGATTTTGAAAGAAGATTGCCGGAAATTTTAACCGGCTTATCTAAAAAAAAAATAAACTACAGTAAGGCATATTACGATTTAAAGGCAACAGTTTTGCCTACCAAAAATAATGATGGATTATTGTGGTCACTGGAATCAATTAAAAAAAATCCGATCATCATTAATTTGAATAACAAGGATGAAAAATGGAAATATGCTAACCCTCAATTAATAACAAAAGAAATATTTTTAGCAACTGCAACCTCCAACGGAATTAATATTTCACAAAAATTTTCTTTTAATAAAGCCACCGGAAAAAAAATAACCAT
>JBKJSJ010000255.1:0-4805 GCA_046595965.1 Ferruginibacter sp. | reverse complement strand
CATGGCCGATTTTGATTCTATGCTGGCTGGCATGAAACAAAGAGGCATAAAATTAATAATGGATCTTGTGCTTAACCACAGTAGCGACGAGCATGAATGGTTTAAGCAAAGCCGCAGCAGCAGAACAAATCCTTACAGGAATTATTACCATTGGTGGCCTGCTGAAAAAGGGAAGCCACCCTACCGCTATAGTTTATTTGATGAAGAAGGCAATGCATGGCGTTTTGATTCTTTAACCAACAGTTATTACCTGCATTATTTTAGCCGCAAGCAACCCGATTTAAATTGGGAAAATCCAACCCTGCGCAAAGAAATTTACAGCATGATGAAATTCTGGTTAGATAAAGGCGTAAGTGGCTTTAGGTTAGATGCATTTCCGTTTATGGCTAAAGATACTTCCTGGCCTGTATTGCCAAAGGAATGGACCAACGAACAATTTGTAAAGTACTATGGTGCTGATAAAAAAGTGCATACTTATTTAAAAGAAATGAATGACGAAGTGCTGAGTAAATACGATGCTTACACAGTGGGCGAAGGCGGCGTTATTCCTTTTAAAAATGTAATGGATTATGTAGATGAAGACCGCAAAGAAATTAATACTTTGTACCACGACGAAATTCCTAACTTTTGGGGAAGAGACAGTTTTGATGTGGGTGATTATAAAGTAGGAAGAAATAATGTAGCCGGTATAAAATCCATCATTACCAAGTGGGATGATAAGTTTTTAAACAAAGGCTGGAACTCGGTGTATTTTACCAACCACGATCAAAGCAGGGCCGTAAGCCGCTATGGCAATGATGCACCGGAATACCGGGATGCAAGTGCTAAAATGTTGTACACTTTTTTGTTAACCCAAAGAGCCACACCCTATATTTATAATGGCGATGAAATAGGCATGAGTAATATCCGGTTTAAAAATATAGAGCAGTACAACGACCTGCAAACCCGCAATAGATATTATATTGCCCTTAAGGAAAGTAAAGCAAAAGCAGCAGCATGGTTGCTTAATCAGCAGGAGCTGAGCAGGGACAATAGCCGCACGCCCATGCAATGGGATGCTAGTGCCACAGCAGGTTTCACCACAGGTAAACCCTGGTTGCCCATCAATGATAATAAAGTAACTGTAAATGTAGAAGCATCCCAAAAAGATAAAAATTCTATTTTAAGTTATGTGCGCAGCATGATCAAGCTGCGCAACAATAACAAAGATGTATTAGTGTATGGAAAATATAAATTGCAGGATGCAGCTAATTCCGATGTATATGCATACACAAGAACCGACGGGAAAAATACTTTTTTAATATTATTAAATTTTAGAAAAGATGCTGCAAAAACAACTATACCCAAAGGCTTTAGTTTGGGAGAAGAATTAATCAATAACTTACAACCATTAAATTTGCAGGGTGAATATATTTTATTGTTACCATACCAATCCTGTGTTATTAAATTAAAATAATTATATGGCAAAGAATAAATCTAATGTTTACAGTTTGCTTTTTTCATTTTTATTGCTGTTCAATATAAATACTTCTGCCCAGGATCCCTGGATAATAACAGCCGGTAAAATAGATCCTTCCAATTATTATGGCATTACTGTAGCCAATGGTATGATTGGCATAGTAAGCAGCCCTGAAGCTTTTAAAGTAAAAGATGTGGTGCTGGCCGGGGCTTATGATTTATATGGGCGGGGCAGGGTGAGCAATTTTTTAAAAAGCTTCAACCTGCTCAATATGTATATGGAAATTGATGGACGAAGATTATCTAATAGCGATGCAAGTAATATGCAGCAGTCGCTGGATATGCAGCAGGCAAAGTTTACTACTAGTTTCAATTATAAAGATATTGCTACTATCACTTATTCTTATTACGCCCTGCGGCAGTTGCCCTACTCGGTACTGATGGATATTACAGTATCGGCCAAACGAAGTTTTAGCATGACGGCGGCAAGCGTAATGGAAGCGCCCGATGCATTAAAAGATGTAGAAAATTATTACAATGAAATAGACCGTCCGCATACAACCATCAGTTTGCTCACCTCTACTGCCAAAAGTCCCACGGGTAAATTATTAATGTGTGCCAGCAATTCATTTATTTTTAGCGAAGCACATGGCAGCGAACCCAGGGTGATACACGAAATGTGGGACAACAATATGCACCTGATGAAGTTTGCAAAAAAAATTAATGCAGGTGAAACCTACCGGTATTCTATTGTGGGTTCTTCCATCACATCTGCTCATCACGCCGATCCATTAAACGAAGCAGAACGGCTTACTATTTTTGCAAAATTACAGGGTAGAGAAAGATTAACCGAAATGCACAACAAAGCCTGGCAGCAATTATGGAAAAGCGATATTGTAATTGAACCTGCTACGGTTGCTGATGCTAAAGAAGTAGCACAAACCCAGCAGGATATTCACAGTATGATGTACCACTTATATTCTTTTGTTAGAGAAGGAAGCAGCAATAGCCCGAGCCCCATGGGTTTGAGCGGCCTGGGCTACAACGGCCACGTATTCTGGGATACAGAGTTGTGGATGTTTCCGGCAATATTACAATTGCATCCTGAGATTGCAAAAGGCATGGTTGAATACCGTTTTGAAAGATTGGAAGCAGCTAAACGAAATGCTTTTGGCAAAGGATACAAAGGTGCTATGTATCCCTGGGAAAGTGCAGAAACGGGTGTAGAGGAAACACCCGTGTGGGCACTCAGCGGCCCCTTTGAGCACCACATTACAGCCTGCGTAGGCATTGCCGCCTGGAATTATTTTAGTGTAACACAGGATAAAATCTGGCTGAGGGAAAAGGGCTGGCCCATCTTAAAAAACACCGCCGATTTTTGGGCAAGCCGGGTAGAAAGAAACGGTCCTGGAAAATATGATATTAAAAATGTGGTAGCTGCAGATGAGTGGGCTGAGAATGTTGACAATAATGCTTTTACAAATGCAGCCGCCAAAGCCAATCTGCAGTTTGCTACACAGGCTGCAAAAATTATTGGTGCAGTACCAGATGCAGACTGGATGAATGTGGCCAATAATATTCCTGTTTTAAAAATGTCTGATGGCGTTACAAGAGAACACGCCACTTACAATGGCGAAGGAATAAAACAAGCAGATGTAAATTTGCTTTCCTATCCGCTAAAAGAAATTACCGATGCCAGGCAAATAAAAAAAGACCTGGATTATTATTCTGCAAGAGTGCCCAATGAAGGCACACCAGCCATGACCCAGGCCATCTTTACATTGCTCTATGCAAGAATAGGGGATAGGGAAAGAGCCACACATTTTTTTAAAGATGCCTATATACCCAACCTGCTTCCACCTTTTAATGTACTGGCCGAAACAAAAGGAGGCACCAATCCATATTTTGCTACAGGTGCAGGTGGTATTCTGCAATCAATTTTAAATGGTTTTGGCGGATTGGAAATAACTCCTGCAGGCCTTACCCAAATAAAAACAGTAATGCCCGCCCAATGGAAAAGTTTAACGCTCAAAGGAATTGGGGTAGATAAGAAAACATATCTGGTGAAGTAAACTAAGGAAATTATAAGAAGCTGTTTGAGGTAATTATTTTTGGCACCAGCTGTAGTTCATAGTGGCATTATCGTTGTGTCACTCCCTTGTACTGCATACCTTTTTTAAACATTTAGTATGCAATAGAATAAATATTTTATTTAACTCAAACAGCTTCTAAGCCAATTTTAAAACGCTTTCCATTCCGCAACCGTTTGCATCCTAATACCCAAAATCTTTGATTTTACTTCAATAAAAAATACTATTTTGCAAGTACTAAAATGAAACAAACTGCTGCCATATTCTTACTGGGGATTTTTTCCTTCAATATTTTCGGGTACAGACTTGTGGCAGATTATCTTACGCATAACGCAGATATAACCCTGGAGGCTTCACTGGATAAAGAAGATTACGATGAAGCTGAACTGATTACTATCAAGCAACCCACCAGGCTTCCCTACTATACCAATTCAAAAATCTTTCAGCGGGCAGAGGGAGAAGTTATTAAAGGCGGAACAATTTACCGGTATGTAAAATGTCGCATTTATAACGATTCTATCGAAATGCTTTGCATACCTCATACTGCTAAAATGCAAATTCAAAATTCCAAAGAAGCATTTTTTAAAATGGCTAACGACTTGCAGCAGGATAATGGTAAAAAGAAACCTGTACCAGAACAAAAGCAGGTAAAGAGTATGGTATCAGAATATGAAGAAATTCAAAACATAGTGCATACCCAATCATTTACAATATTTACTACCCGTTTCTTTAATAACATAGCCACACTGCCGCAAACTTTTATTAAAATATCTGAGCGGCCACCGGATCATTTCTTTTATGCGCTTGCTGTTTAATACAGGAGGTTTCAATAACCTGCCTGTTTTTCTTTCTATCTTAAAACTATTTAATGAAAATAATATTTTCTTCTTTAGCAGTTGTATTGCTATGTATAATTGGGTGCAATAATGCACCCGTTAAAAAAACATATTTTACCGATGCATTCTCTTACAGCAAAACCGTAAAAGAACTCAACGAAGTAGTAAAGCATGTAGGCTTTCCGCCCATTGTTGCCAGCCGTAATTATGCGTATGCCAACATTGCTGCTTACGAATGCATTGCCGCTGGTTATCCAAAAGAATACCGCTCTCTTGCAGGCCAGATAAACGGCTTACAGCAAATGCCAAAAGCAGACAGCAGTTTAAAAATAGATTTTGAATTTGCTGCATTGCTGGCATTTTGCAAAGTAGGTGAGGCTGTAACTTTTCCCGAAGGAAGTATGCAGGAATTTGTAGATAG
>JBKJSJ010000195.1:0-2768 GCA_046595965.1 Ferruginibacter sp. | reverse complement strand
ATAAGCCGCTACAGGCTTAGAAAAAAATTAGGTATTTCATCCGAAATAAATTTGTTTGATTATTTGATCAACCTGCAAAATAAGGCTTAAAAAAAAGGCTGCTTTTAATTATAAATTTTTGATCAATACAAATTTTAGTTTCTGAAGATAATAAAGTTGTTTGATTGGAGTAATGCTTTTCCCATTAATATTTTTGCTCTGGCAGGGAGAATCATTTTCTTTTCTTTCCCAAAGTTTATAGCCACTGTAATTGTATCTGAGTTGTATGACCTCGTAAATAATATTTGGTCATTTTCAAATGTTAGTGAATCATAGTTTCCATATTGCAATACTTTTTCTTTATTGCGTAAGGAAATCAATTTTTTGTATAGGTCAAGTATAGAATTTTCTTTCTGTATCAGATTCTCCACATTAACGTCCGGGTAATCAGAATTAATTTTTATCCAGGTCTTTGTATTTGAAAACCCTGCAAACGCATTTTTATTCCACTGCATGGGGCTGCGTGATTTATCCCGGTTGTGTTTATTTCCTTCAATAAGCGCAGCAGCTGAATCTTTTTGGGAAGCAAGTGCAAGCTGGTAATGCGTTCTGCCCTGTATATCTACCATTTCTTCTAAATCCTGAGCTATGATATTATGCATTCCAATTTCTTCTCCATAGTAAATAAACGGAACTCCTTTTGCCGTAAGCATAAGTGCGGCTAATGCAACTGCTCTATCGGTATTACCTTCCGCCAACCTGTCTATCATCCTGGGCATATCATGACTGCCGAAAAACAAAGTAGGAAAATTAGACATGTTTTTTTCCATGCTTTGCAGCTCATCAAAGATTCGTTGGCCGGAGAAGGCAGGGATGCTTCCAAAATTGAAATTAAAAACCACATCGAGTAAATCCGCAGATTGATATTGTTTCAACACTTCTATTTTATCGCTTCCAATTTCTCCCACAATAAAACGATTCTTATATTCATTAACAACAGACTTAATTTTTTTCATGGCATCTTTTACGCCGTGCTGATTAATATCATTCATGTGATCCTGTTTCCCATCGGTCATAGGATTATCAGCAGTAATACCATCGGTGGTTAAAAAATTAATTACATCTAACCTAAATCCATCTACTCCTAAACTCAACCAATACCGAAGTACCTTTTGTATCTCTTCCACCACTTTTGGATTGGACCAGTTAAGGTCAGCCATTCTTTTATCGAACTTATGATAGTAAAACTGGTTTGTCAGGGTATCCATTTGCCAGGCAGTTCCTCCAAAAAAAGATTCCCAATTATTGGGATTATCTTTCCAGATATAATAATTCCGGTAAGGATTAGCAATAGATTTTCGGGACTCCTGGAACCACTTACTATCTGTGGAAGTATGATTGAGCACCATATCCATAATTACTTTAATTCCTCTTTCATGTGCCGCTGCTAAGTAGTTTTTAAAATCTTCAATATTGCCATATGTAGCATCTATATCGTAATAGCTAGCTACGTCGTAACCATTATCTATTTTAGGAGATTGTAAAAATGGGGTGAGCCAAATTCCTTTTACCCCCAATGACTGGAGATAATCTAATTTTTTTGTCATCCCTTTAAAATCTCCGTAGCCATCTCCATTGCTGTCTGCATAACTTGGCATATATATCTCGTAAAAAACGGTTGTTTTCCACCAATCATTTAAAGTGGTTTTTTCTTTTAATACACCGGAACAGGCATGCAATAAAATGGCTACCAACACAACGATTAATGATAAAAATAATTTAGAACGATTGATCATAGCTTCCATTTCTATTATTCATAATTTAATAGCGATCCTTTCCGAATCCTCTGCCATCTGTAAAGAATTCACGGCATTACCGGCGTTAATTTTCCGGATATGAGTGCGGTCATTTATCCAGCAAAGTTGGTCAATAAACATATCTCTTACCAATTGCTGGTAAAGAGTTTGCTTTTGTATTGTATGTCCTGTATCAAGCTTTAATTTATATTGATATTGTATTTCATTAAACCGGCCCAGAGAAACTTCAGGTGTTTTAAATTCTTCAATAATTTCAATTGCAGCTTTGGGATAGATGAATTGTAATGATTGTAACCCAGGTGCAGTGCATAGGGCAGTCATTTTTAGTTGTGTGGGTACCCATTCATACAAGGTGATTTCTCCCTTTTCAAACATCAGCCTCATTTCCTGTCTATCCATAATTTTTGGTTGATGGAAGCCATGATAAAAATTAACTAACCCATCTGTGTACAAAACCGTTGACTGTACCTGGTCCCAAACATTTTCAAATTGTTGTCTTTGCATTTTTTGTGCAGCAATAACTTTACCTTCCCCAAGCCATCCCGAAAACATATCAAAAAAATGGACCCCATGTTCTATAAATATACCCCCGCTTTTTCCTTCATCCCAAAACCAATGTTGCTCAGTTAAAAACTCATCTGAAGCATAATTCTCAAAAAATCCATGTAGAAACTTTCCCAATGTATTTTGTTGGATCAGCTGATTTACGGAATCATACAGGGGATTATAACGCTGCATTAAATTAACAACAAAGAGCAATTGCTTTTCTGCTGCTAAATTTCTTAATTCTTTTGCATGAACTGATTTTATGGCTGCCGGTTTTTCACAGATAACATGTTTACCTGCAAGCAGCGCTTTTTTACTTTGTTCATAATGTAAATAGGGTGGTGTAGCAATATATACCAGGTCAATAGAAGATTCTGAATAAAGTTCCTCAAGCGAGGCATACACTATCACCGAAGGTTCAATCTT
>JBKJSJ010000047.1:0-5334 GCA_046595965.1 Ferruginibacter sp. | reverse complement strand
ACCAAAAAATGATGCAGCACTTCCATCATAGCTGCCAGGTCGCTCTGGCATTGAAATTCGCCGGGAGCCATATTAACCAACCCAAATAATTCTTCTGTGTTTACCAGGTTAAAGTTGCCTGCCATTGCAAGATTTCGGGAAGGAATAATATTCTTTTTTATAAAGGGATGACAAAACTCTACATTATTTTTTCCCTGGGTACCATAGCGCAGGTGACCCAGCAACACTTCTCCCATCATACCCAAATGTCCTTTCATCAATCCGGGATGATTTTTTATATCGGGCTGGTATTTTTCTACTTCTGCAAATTCTTTTCCTATCTGCATAAATAAATCTGCAATGGGTTGATTTGTATTGCTGCGCAGGCGGTACATAAAAGGATAACCCGGCTCAGTGTTTAATTTTACGGCAGCCACACCGGCCCCATCCTGTCCCCGGTTATGCTGTTTTTCCATCAGCAGGTACAGTTTGTTTAAGCCATACAGAACTGAATTATATTTTTGCAGGTAATAGCTAAAAGGTTTGCGCAGGCGAATGAAGGCAACGCCGCATTCGTGTTTTATTTCATCGCTCATTGTATATTGGTTCCGGTGGTCACCGGGATTGTAATGAGCGGCAAAAATAGTTGATTGCAGTAAGCAAAAAAAATCCCCCGGATGCCGGGGGACTTTTTTTGATGTTAATCTTTTTTATAGTCCGCTGATGGTTATTCCAATCTGTAGAAGTTTCATATCTTTTGCTACCCCATCTTTAAAAATGCCGGTAAGGTTATAAGCACCAAATAAACTAAAAGCACCATAACCCACACGGGCAGTAGCTGCCATACGGGTAGTATTAAAATAAGCTTTAGAATTTTCTTTTACAGTAGCACTGTTTATTACAGATCCACCGGAATTTCTTAAAACTTTTCCTTTGGTGTGGGCATTAATCAGGGTGCCCAGTTTAATGCCAATAGCTCCTTTTACAGATTTATTGGGGTTTTCGGGATCCTTAGAAAACCTCAGCTCCAGGGGAAGTTCCAGGTAGGCTGTACTGAGTTTATATTTTTTATAATTGTTTGTGGTATCTGTTGCAGTAAATGGAAGCAGGGCTTTGTTGGAAGTAATAGCTACCATCATTTTTTTAAAATAAATATTACTGGTTCCTATACCTAAACCAATTCCCAGGCTAAAATGCTGATTGCCTTTAAAAGGCTTGTCCAACATTACATAAGCATTGCCGCTTCTTTGTAAACCACCAATATGACTATTGATACTGTCAGGAGCTCCCTGCCAGCTATTAAAAGCCAACTGCAGCATAATATGGTCTCCGGGGCGGTTGCCCAAATCAAATTTATTTTTCTTTTTAATGTCTTGCGAAAAGGCGGGAATAGAGGCAATGAAAGTTAAAACCAGCACTAATAATTTTCTCATAAATGTATTCTTGTGCGGCAAAAATAGTTGGCTGCACGGTTAATGAAAGGTTAAATGATACCGGTGAAAATGACGTTAAAAAGAGGCTTTAAATGGCTAAAAATTTAATATTTAAATCTTTCCTTTTTTATATAAAACAAACTTCTATGCAGACTTTTTCACCTTGTGGGCGCAAAAGTAACGTTTTCAAGCCTTTTATAGAGAGTAGAAAAAGATTTTCTTTTGAATAGACTGTTCATCAGGGTTTACCTTGAAAACCAGCAGGTTAATCTGCCAAATGGCCACCAGCCAAGCTTTATGGATACCGGGCTTAAAAATTCATACCTTCCAATTCTTGTTATTCCCACAATTGTTGGTTACTTTTAACTTCTCAAACCTCTGATACAGAAAGTGCTCTAACCGCTTTCTACTACAATCTAAACATCCTCTGATTAATTTTCCATTTATCATTTGAATGATCTCACCATACATAACATACACATAATAGTGCCTGCCACAATCTTATTCCTTTGAATGACCTGCGCCAATATTAAAAAACAGATAACATCATTTTTTAATTATTAAACCTCAGGATCATGAAAAAAACAACTTCAGCTTTCAGGCCTAATGCCTGGTATTACCGGATATGATCAATAACTGATTATTAAACCGGAGTTATTATTTGCGAAGCAGTTAAAATAACACTGCCCGCAGCATCATTCACCCAAAATAAATTTTATGGAACAAACTTATAAGTGGACCTATAATGTAATAGGAAGCTGCAACAACGATTTTCATTTTGACTGTGCCGATGCACTCATTCATTTATTTGCCCGTAAATACGGAGAAACAGATCTTGTATTCAGGCTAAAGCAATTGCGTGAAAATAAATGGGTAGCCGTTCATTCAATTTTAATTTAATGCCCATGGGATAATTTATACATTTAAAAAAACGCTTAAAAAGGTTTGGGAGAAACCCCGAACCTTTTTTATAATTCCATCTTTAAAAAGTAAGAATACCAACATAAACGGAAAAACAGCCGGTCAATTAACTTTGTATTTCTATAATAGCTGCTACCCCTTATTAAATAAATTGTTTTATTATCCAAAAATCATCGTATTATTGCATTGAAACGGGTTGGGCGATTATCCTATATCACTAAACTCCTAACGGTACAACCAGTTTCATCAGAAAAAATTTTCAATTTCAATCTTATTTTAACGGCACAACAGCGGACTTTTTGGAAAAACGCATTTCTCAAATTTTATGTACGATATATCACAATTGAACGACCTGCTCGTTCCCGAACTGCATGACATTGCAGACCAGTTAAACATATCCAATTCAAAAAAAATGAATAAACAGGAACTGGTTTCTACCATCCTGGATAAACAAACCAATATGACAACAGACGATAAAAATCCTGAAGCTGAAAAGCCCAAACGCAAACGCATAGCCAAGAGTGATGCGCCCGAACCTCAACCGCAACAAATTCTTAAAAAAGAAGCAACAGCACCCAGGCCCAAAAAAGCAGAACCGGAAAAAAAGTCATTGAAAAAGCTGAAGCCCGATGTGGCAGAAGCAATGGATCAGGATGACGAAGAAGAACTGCAGCCCATTACCAATGAGCAAAGCACCATTCCTGCAGCCATTGCACAAATGTTGCAGGCAGAAGATATTCAACAGCCTGAAATAGATATGGAAGAAGAAGAGGAAGAAGAAGAAGAAGAGCGGAGTACGCAAAGCACTACCACTGGCCACCGGTACCAGCAACATAAAAAAGAACCTGTATTTAATATTGAGTTTGATGGCGTGGTACTTGGCGAAGGCGTTTTGGAAATGATGCCTGATGGGTATGGTTTTTTGCGTAGCAGCGATTACAACTACCTTTCTTCTCCCGATGATATTTATGTTTCTCCCTCACAGATAAAATTATTTGGCCTTAAAACCGGAGATACTGTTTATGGTTCTGTACGTCCTCCAAAAGAAGGCGAAAAATATTTTGCTTTATTAAAAGTAGAAACGATCAATGGCAAAAGTCCAGAAGAAGTAAGAGACCGGGTACCATTCGACTATCTTACTCCTTTGTTTCCCTTTGAAAAACTGGAACTCTGCACCAAATCCGATAATTACAGCACCCGCATCATGGACCTGTTTACTCCAATTGGTAAAGGACAGCGTGGCCTGATAGTGGCGCAGCCCAAAACGGGTAAAACCATGTTGCTGAAAGAACTTGCGAATGCTATTGCAGAAAATCACCCCGAATGTTACCTGATGATAGTGCTGGTGGATGAAAGGCCGGAAGAGGTAACCGACATGGAACGCAGTGTAAAGGCAGAAGTAATAGCTTCTACCTTTGATGAGCCTGCAGAAAAGCATGTAAAAGTGAGCACGATAGCTTTGCAAAAAGCAAAACGACTGGTAGAATGTGGCCACGATGTGGTGATATTATTAGATTCTATCACCCGTTTGGCAAGAGCGCACAATACAGTGGCACCCAGCAGCGGTAAAGTATTGAGCGGTGGTGTAGAAGCCAACGCAATGCAGAAACCAAAACAGTTTTTTGGTGCTGCACGTAAAATAGAAAACGGCGGATCGCTTACCATCATTGCTACAGCACTGGTAGATACCGGTAGTAAAATGGATGAGGTGATCTTTGAAGAATTTAAAGGTACCGGTAACATGGAACTGCAACTGGAGCGTAAATTATCTAATCGTAGAATTTATCCTGCTATTGATATTGTAGCATCCAGCACCCGCAGAGACGATCTGTTATTAGACAAAGACACTTTCCAACGCATGTGGGTGTTGCGTAAGCACATGGCTGATATGAACCCGGAAGAAGCCATCAATACTTTGCTTAAAAATATGAAGGGTACAAAGAACAATGCAGAGTTTTTGACGAGCATGAACGGGTAAGAATAATGTGCAGATATGCAAATGTGCAAATGAGTGAGTTGAATATATTTAAGGCTGCTGATTTTATTCAGCAGCTTTTTTGTTTTGAACCCAATAGTAAATTTTATATCAATCTCATTGGCACAGTTTACACTGAGGAACGAAGATCATTCTTCTACAGCAAATCTTTATTGAGCATTAAGACATAATATAAAAGTTCAACTTTTGCACTTCAAAATAAACTTTAATTTAGCGGAGTTACTAAATCCCTGCGTTTAATGGCAATAAAAAAATTACCTATACAAGATTTTTTAGCAAAGGCAGAACGCTTTCCTGTATTTGATGTGCGGAGCCCGGGAGAATACATCCATGCGCAGATCCCCGGCGCATACAGCTTACCGTTATTTACCGACGAAGAAAGGAAAGTTGTAGGCACCTCCTATAAACAGCAGGGCAGGCAAAAAGCCATCAAACTTGGCCTGGATTATTTTGGGGTAAAAATGAAAAGTATGGTGGAGGAAGTGGAGAACTTAGTTCAGAGTCAGCAGTCATTGGCTTTACAACATTCTCAAATCAAAACTCCTCACAAAGAAGGGCCAGCTAATAACTGCGTTCTTGTTCATTGCTGGCGGGGTGGCATGCGCAGCGCAGGCGTGGCCTGGCTTTTAGATCTTTATGGGTTTGAAGTGTACACACTGGTGGGTGGCTACAAAGCCTATCGCAACTGGGTGCTGCAGCAGTTTGAAAAAGAGTATGACATAAAAGTATTGGGTGGTTATACAGGCAGTGGAAAAACTGCCCTTCTGCATCAGCTAAAAAAATGCGGGCAGCCAATGATAGATCTGGAAGGCCTGGCCAATCATAAAGGTTCTGCATTTGGCGGCATTGGCTTGCCACTTCAACCAAGTACCGAAATGTTTGAAAACATGCTAGCCATGGAGTTAAATAAAACAATGGGTCAGTGTTTTTGGCTGGAAGACGAAAGCCAGCGGATTGGGTTATTAAATATTCCAAACAATTTTTGGAAAGCCATGCGCACAAAGC
>JBKJSJ010000318.1:0-2586 GCA_046595965.1 Ferruginibacter sp. | reverse complement strand
GGAATTCGGTAAATGGGGTAAATGCGGATGCTGTAATTCCCCGTTTACTTCGTGCATACGCCACCGATAGTGTAAATATTGTGTTGGTTTTTAATGAATCATTAGACAGTGCTTCTGCGGCTATTGCTTCCCGTTATATCCTCAGTGATGGCATTGGAGGAGCACAGCAGGCAGTGCCTTTATCTTTTACTTTTGACAGGGTAGCACTCAGGCTGGCCACTCCACTGCTGCGCAATAAAATTTATACTGTTACTGCATCAACCGTAACAGATTGTGCAGGCAATGCCATTGGCAGTAATAATACCGCCCGGGTAGGTTTGTATGAAAAACTATTGAGGCATGATATAGTGGTAAATGAAATATTATTTAACCCCGCACCCACCAGCAATGATTATGTAGAATTATACAACCGCAGTAATAAAATAATCAGCCTGCGCAATGCCTATATTGCTAACCGTAATACTGCCGGTGCTATCAGCAGCATCACTCAAATAAGCACAGAAGATTACCTGTTGTTTCCACAGGATTTTATGGTGCTTACAGAAAATGCCTCACTGGTAAAAAATGCTTATGTGGCCAATAACCCCGATGCATTTATTGAATTAAACATGCCTTCCTTTAATGATGATGAAGGCCATGTGATTGTATTAAATGAACAGGGTGCAGTAGTAGATGAAATTTATTACAAAGACAACTGGCACTTTAAACTCATAGGCGATGAAGAAGGCGTGGCACTGGAAAGAATAAATTATGATGATACTACTGCCGATAACCCACTCACTGCAAATATAGATGAGCAGGCTGCCAACTGGCACAGCGCAGCCAGCAATGTAGGTTATGGTACGCCCACTTATAAAAACTCCCAGTACCGGATAGACGCAACTGTGCAGGGAAGCATTTCCTCCACACCCGAAATTATCAGTCCCGATAATGATGGCCTGGATGATTTTGCTACCATTGATTATAGTTTTCCAGAACCCGGTTATGTGGCCAATATTACCATCTTTGATGCAGCGGGCAGGCCGGTGCGGTACTTGCAGCGCAATGCACTGGCAGGTACTAAAGGATATTTTCGCTGGGATGGCCTGGGCGAAAAAAATCAAATTCTTCCGGTTGGTATTTATGTTATTTATACAGAAGTATTTAACCTGCAGGGCAAAACAAAAAAGTATAAGAATGTAATTGTGCTGGCGAGAAAACGCTGATTAAAGGGATTATTATGATTTCGCTGACGGGATCGCTGATTAACGGGATTTTTAAGATTTCGCTGAAAGATTAGTGAATGCTACTGTTTGTAAGGATGAGTGGAGATATATTTTTGCAAACTTTAAAGTGTATGTTTTAAACTAAACGGTTCTGTAGCCCTGGCCCAAATTTGAAAAATAGGGTTTAAAGAAATGGATAAACATTCCTGGGTTTTGTAATAATAACTTTCAAAATTTTACTTGCAGCTTCCTGTCATTTAAAAACTATCATCTATCAACTCTCAGCAATCACCCCTCCACTTTTCTTTCTTCACAAATGGTTTTCCTTTATAAATAAAAGCAGCTATATTTATCTTGATCTTATAGAATAAATTCTTCTACTTTGCCAAAACAAATATTTATGCATCAAAAACTTAAAGGAATTTTAAAAATCAGAACCTTTGTGGCCACCGCTTTTGTACTGGCTGCATTTTTTTCATGTAATACTAAAACCACCCAAATAACCAAACAAACTATGACTTTTAATTGGCCGCAAAATATTACTGCACCCGTAGCAGATAAAAAACCAAAAACCCTCACCGCCCATGGCGATACCCGGATTGATAATTATTTCTGGATGAATGATTATTTTAAAAAAGGGTCTGATAGTACCAACGTGGTAAAATACTTAACTGCTGAAAATAGTTACTATGATACTATGATGTCTGCTACCAAAAACTTCCAGGAAAAACTATACACCGAAATGAAGGCACGCATAAAAGAGAAAGATGAATCGGTGCCATATTTTAAAAACGGTTATTATTATTATACCCGCCAGGTAGAGGGTAAAGATTATTATCTCCTCTGCCGCAAAAAAACTAACCTGCAGGCCGCAGAAGAAATACTGCTGGATGTAAATGCCATGGCCGAAGGACAAACCTATTTTAAGGTGGGTGGCACCAGCGTGAGTCCCGATAATAAGCTGCTGGCTTATGGTGTAGATATGGTGAGCCGCAACGAGTTTACTATCTACATTAAAAACCTGGAGACTGGCGAAATTTATAATGATGCCATTAATCGCACACAAAGCGATGCAGTGTGGGCAGCAGATAACAAAACTATTTTTTACACTTCTAAAAACCCGGTGACGCTCTTATCAGAAAAAATAAAAAAGCATGTGTTGGGTACAGATGCTGCCGCAGATGTTGTGGTATATACAGAAATAGATCCCAGCAATTATATTGGCGTAGGAAAAACAAAATCGGAGAAATATATTTTTATCGTTTCGCAGGCTACGCTCTCATCGGAGCAGCGTTTTATTGCAGCCGATATGCCCAATGCAGCTTTTAAAATTTTTCAGCCACGCATAAAAGATGTACTCTACGATGTAGATCATGCCAAT
>JBKJSJ010000127.1:0-7811 GCA_046595965.1 Ferruginibacter sp. | reverse complement strand
CATATAGATAAAACCAGGGTAGATAAAATTGCAGCACTTTCTCAGCAGGATGAATATGCTTATGTGGCCGGCACTTTAATTAGCCTTAATATTTTGGGCACCGGCCGTGGGCAAAGGCTGGTGGGCAAATTAAAAGACAGCAGCGGCATTATAGAACTGGTGTGGTTCCAGGGAATAAACTGGGTGCAAAAATCATTAATGGAAGGGCACCATTACCTGGTGTTTGGTAAGCTGGGTTTTTTTATGGGCAGCCCGCAAATATCACATCCCGATCTGGAAGCCTACACTCCGAAAAATGCTACGGGTAAAGAACACCTGGAGCCCATCTATCCATCTACAGAAAAATTAAAAGCAAGAGGGCTAAATGGTGCAACCATTGGAAAGTTTACTTTAGAACTGATTCAAAAAATTGCCCCAAAAGATTTACCGGAAAATTTACCGGCAGCCATTACCAGTACTTATAAATTAATGCCCCGCTTTGATGCCTGTAAACAAATACATTTTCCATCTTCCCTAAAAAATTATGTGCAGGCTTTGCGACGCTTAAAATTTGAAGAACTTTTTTTTGCGCAGCTTCGCATTAATTTAATAAAGTTGCAGCGGCACCGGTTTAGTAAGGGCTGGGTGTTTGATAAAGTGGGCGATCTTTTTAATGATTTTTACAATCATCACTTACCTTTTACACTCACCAATGCACAAAAAAGAGTGTTGAAAGAAATTAGAAAAGATACAGCTACGGGCAGGCAAATGAACCGCCTGCTGCAGGGCGATGTAGGCAGTGGTAAAACTATGGTAGCATTGCTAAGCATGTTGATAGCTGCTGATAATAATTTCCAGAGCACACTCATGGCTCCTACAGAAATACTGGCACAGCAACACTACATCAGTCTTACGGAGTATGTAAAAGATTTGCCGGTAAATATTAAAATACTTACAGGCTCCACATCGGCAAAGCAAAGAAAAAATATTCTTGCCGGATGCCTGGATGGATCTATTCATATTCTCCTGGGCACCCATGCTGTGATAGAAGAAAAAGTACAGTTTAAAAACCTTGGCTTTGCCGTGGTAGATGAGCAGCACAAGTTTGGTGTGGCGCAGCGGGCACAGCTTTGGAAAAAAAATACTTTGCCTCCGCATATATTGGTAATGACGGCTACGCCTATCCCAAGAACACTCGCATTAACGGCTTACGGAGATTTAGATTATAGTGTTATGGACGAATTACCGCCAGGGAGGAAACCAATTAGCACCATTCATCGTAATGAGAGTGCAAGGCCGCAGGTGATGGATTTTATAAAAGCAGAAATAAAAGCAGGCAGACAGGCCTATATCATTTATCCTCTTATTGAAGAAAGCAGCAAGATGGATTATGAAAACCTGATGAAGGGATTTGAGGAAGTGAAATCATTTTTTCCGGAACCAAAATACTGGATAAGTATGGTGCATGGAAGGCAGGATACTAAAGTAAAGGAAGCCAACATGCAGCGTTTTGTGAGTGCCGATACCAATATTATGGTGAGCACCACCGTTATAGAGGTAGGGGTAAATGTACCCAATGCCTCAGTGATGGTAATAGAAAGTTCAGAAAAATTTGGGCTATCCCAGTTGCACCAGTTAAGGGGAAGGGTAGGCCGTGGTGCAGATAAGAGTTATTGCATTTTACTCACTGGTAATAAAGTTTCTAAAGATGCGAGAGAGCGGCTTAAAATAATGGTGGCTACGAATGATGGTTTTAAAATTGCAGAAAAAGATTTGGAAATTCGTGGCCCCGGAGAAATAGAAGGAACCCGGCAAAGCGGCGCATTAAACTTTAAGCTTGCAAGTATAGTCTCAGATAAAGCAATGCTGGAAGTAGCGAGGGATGAAGTAGAAAAGATTCTGGCCGCAGATCCTGATTTGATGTTGGCTGAAAATTTGCTGATTAAAAACTATCTGCAGCAGCAAAAACATAAAACCGGCTGGGGTAAAATTGCTTAAACAAGTTTGCTGATAAGTTAAATCAACCACAAAAGATAAAGTTCTGGCAAACATAACCGTTGATAATTACGTTTATTCTCATTAAATTGTAAATAAAAATAGTTGAGAGCATTTACCACAAAATTTTTTTACCTCGCAGTCTGCTTTACTATCAGTTTTATGCCCTTATTGGTAAAAGCCCAAATGGAATTTGTACAAAACAAAGGTCAGTGGGATTCCAGGATAAATTATAAAGGAGATTTTAAAACAGGGGCTTTATTTTTAGAGAATAAAGGCTTTACTGTGGTGCTTCAAAATCCAGCAGATATTCAACGGTTATCTGCTAAGGTGCATGGTCATGGTAAGGAACTAAATCATGATGGAGATAATTTAAAAACTAAAAAAAGTGAAGACACAGTAAACATCCGGTCTTTTTCATACAAAGTAAAATTTCTGGGGGCATCTGCCAATGCATTACAGTTACCCGATAAAAGATTGCCCACACTTAATAATTATTATTTAGGAAATGACTCATTAAAATGGGCAAGCAATTGTAGCGTCTTTCAGGCAATAACTTATCAAAACATTTATCCTAATATAGATATCCGCTATTACAGCGATGCCGGAAAATTAAAATATGATTTTATAGTGAAGCCCGGAGGCAATCCGGATTTTATTGCTATGCAGTATGACGGGCCAACTAAAATTTATTTAAAGGATAAAGAACTTATTATTTCTACTTCTGTTGGAGATGTAAAAGAATTATATCCTTATACTTACCAGGCAACAACCGGCAAGCGACAGGAGGTAGATTGCAAATTTGTATTGAAAAATAATGTAGTAGCTTTTAAAGTAGGAGCTTATAACAGGAATGCCACTTTAGTAATTGATCCTTCAGTAATTTTCTCCACTTTTACCGGCAGCAATGCAGATAACTGGGGTTATACTGCTACCCCTGGCCCAGATGGAAGTTTTTATGCAGGAGGCATTGCATTTGGTACAGGTTATAAAACATCTCCCGGAGCGTATAACGAAATTTTTAACGGTGGTACCAATGATGGAGGTTTTCCAGGATATGATATAGCAATATTTAAATTCAGCCCCAATGGGAGCAACCGGTTATATGCAACTTACCTTGGAGGCAGTGGTAATGAACAACCTCATAGTATGATTGCCGATGCACAGGGAAATCTGATCGTTGCGGGCAGAACAAATTCTCCAAATTATCCAATTAGATCTTTTGCTGCAGCCGTAGGAGCGGGTGGAAAATATGATATCATTATTTCAAAATTTAATTCTACAGGAACGGTATTAACCAGTTCTTTAAGAATTGGAGGAGACGGAGATGATGGGGTAAACATTGCTCCAAAATATCCCGGTATTGTGCCGCAGGATACAAGCTTACGCAGGAATTATGGTGATGATGCAAGAAGTGAAGTAATACTGGATGGAGCCAATAATATTTACTTGGTTTCCTCCACCCAATCAAATAACTTCCCAATATTTAATGCTGTTCAAAATACGTTTGGTAATGGAGGCCAGGATGGGGTTATCTTAAAATTTAACCCTGGTCTAAATTCAATATTATTCAGTACCTATTTTGGTGGAAACGGGAAAGATGCCTGTTTTGTGGCCAATATAAATCCTGTAAGCGGAGATTTATATGTAGCTGGTGGTACCACAAGTACAAATTTGCCTGGCAATACAACAGGTGTAATGAGCCCCAATTACCAGGGCGGAATTGCAGATGGTTTTATCACACAATTAAAAAATGATGGCAGTGCCATCATTAGAACTACTTACCAGGGAACTACGGGTACAGACATTGTTTACGGTCTTAAATTTGACCGTAAAGGTTTTCCATATATCATGGGAACAACTACCGGAAACTGGCCAGTGCAAAATGCAATATTTAGAAATTTAAATGGCAAGCAATTCATTAGCAAACTACAGCCCGATTTATCCGCTTACGTTTATTCTACCGTTTTTGGAACCAACTCGCCTGTGCCCAATATCTCTCCTATTGCATTTTTAGTTGACCGCTGCGAAAATGTATATGTATCTGGCTGGGGTGGCGGTATTAATGTTGACCAGGGTTATACCACTGGCTCTACTACCGGGCTACCGGAGGTAAATCCATTGAGTGGAATACCTGCTGCCGATGGTAAAGATTTTTACTTTTTTGTATTGGAAAAAAATGCTGTAAGCCAGTTGTTTGGTTCTCATTACGGGCAAAACGGTGGCCTGGGCGATCATGTAGATGGAGGCACCAGCCGCTTTGATGACAATGGAATAATTTACCAGGCAATATGTGCTAACTGTTCTGGCGGTGCCGTGTTTCCTACCACTCCAGGGTCGTGGGCTACTAACAATGGAAGTTCCAGTTGCAACGAGGCTTGTATAAAAATAGAAATGAACTTTGCAGGAGTGGGTGCGGGAGTGCAGGCATCTATTAATGCAGTTGTAAATGATACTACGGGTTGTATTCCGCTGAAGGTAGATTTTTCTGATACCCTGAGGAAAGGAAAAAAATTCTATTGGAATTTTGGGGATGGTTCTCCGGCAGTTATTACTGCTGCTGCTTCCATTTCACATACCTATACAATTGTAGGCACTTACAGGGTAATGCTGATAGCTGAAGATAGCACTACCTGCAATATTAGGGATACGGCCTACATAACTATTAAGGCTGGCAATAACAGGGTGAGGCCCGATTTTACTTTTGCCAAAGTACCGCCCTGCGAAAGTCTCACTATGCAATACACGAATACATCTACCATAACCAGTGGAAGTTTTGGACCTAAAACCTTTGTATGGGATTATGGGGATGGCTCCCCAAAAGATACAGTTGGGTTTGCTCCTCCACGCCAGCATGCTTATGCAGCACCGGGTACATATATAGTAAAGTTATTCGTGTATGACGATAACTTCTGTAACTCACCCGATTCAATAGTAAAAACGATCCGGATAAATCCGCTGGTAAAAGCTTTGTTTAAAACAGATGCACAGGGTTGTGCTCCTTATACTGCTTTGTTTGAAAATTTATCGCTGGCGGGCACTGATTTTTTATGGCAATTTGGCGATGGAACCACTTCTACGGCCATCAGCCCTACGCATTTGTATGCAGTTCCGGGATCGTATAATGTACGGTTAATAGCAACCGATACAAATACCTGCAACAGGATAGATACTTCCGCATATTTTATTATTAATGTAGTGGCTAAACCCACCGCATTATTTAGCTGGCAGCCAAACCCACCCTTAGAAAACACACCTGTGCAATTTACCAACCTCTCTTCTGGGGCTAGTTATTATTTATGGAATTTTGGGGATGGAGATTCTTCTACTTTAGATAATCCAATGCACCAGTACAATGCTACCGGTACTTACCCTGCCGAACTGATAGCCTATAATGAAGTAGGCTGCACCGATACATTCAGGCTTGCTGTAAATGTAATAGTAATACCATTGCTTGATGTACCCAATGCTTTTATTCCGTCACAGGGTGGGCGCAATGCCATCGTAAAAGTAGAAGGGTTTGGGATAGGTAAAATGAATTGGAAAATTTATAACCGGTGGGGTCAGTTGGTATTTGAATCAACCAGTAAAAGCCAGGGATGGAATGGTTATTTTAAAGGAAAACTTCAACCTATAGATGTATATGCTTATACTTTAGATGTGGAGTTTACCGATGGTAAAAAATTAAGAAAAACAGGAGACATTACTTTATTAAAATAATCTTTATAAAAAAGAAAAGGAGGTTAAGATGAAGCGGCTTATAAAAATATTATTTGTGCAATGTGCTTTGATAAGTACTGCATCATTGTATGCCCAGGATCTTCATTTTTCCCAGTTTTTTAATTCACCCCTTACTACCAATCCTGCCAATACCGGTTTTATTCCTGATGCCGATTACAGGTTGGGCGTGCATTACCGCAATCAATGGAGTTCGGTAATGACGGTGCCTTATAAAACCATGAGTGCTTTTGGCGATGCACAATTATTTAGAGATAAGTTTGAAAATGGCTGGATGGGCTTGGGTGGAGTGATATTAAGCGATGTAGCCGGCAGCGGCAGTTTGCGTTCTACAAAAGTTTATACCTCTGTGGCTTATCACCAAATGCTGGGCAGCAGCAGCCTGTTAAGTGCAGGATTTAACCTGGGTTGGGCCAATAAAAGAATAGACCCCAGCGGACTAAAATTTCCAGACCAGTTTGATGGAAAATTTTTTGATGGCAACAGGCCCACTTCAGGCATACCATCAAACAACAGTGTAAGTTATTTTGATATGCAGGTGGGCATGAATTATGCATATTTTCCGCAGGAAAATGTTTATATCAATGGGGGATATTCTATTCATCATGTAAACAGGCCCAGGGAAACTTTTTACCAGGATAAAACATCTACGGGTATTATACCCATGAGGCATATTGGTTTTGTAAATGCTATCTTAAAAGTGCATGAAAAAGTAATCCTTTCTCCCAATGTATATTTCTCTATGCAGGCAAATGCTACAGAAATAAATGGGGGTTTGCTTGCTAATTATAATCTTTCGGAAGCAGGCGAAACACAACTGATAGCAGGTCTTTATTACCGGCACCAGGATGCTGTTATTCCTATGGCAGGATTTGAAATAAATAACCTTCGCTTCACCTTTAGTTATGATGCTACCATTTCTTCTCTCAAAAATTTTAATGGCTACCGGGGAGCCAGCGAATTTTCATTAATTAAAAAAGGATTTTATACCAGCAGTGCAGGCAGGCAATCTATGTGCCCCAGTTTTTAATATGCAGCACCTTTCATTCAGGCATGGGAATCAAAATTTTTTTCCGATTTTTGCCAAAAAATTATACATGGAAGCTTCTATAAGCAAGCAACGATTTACTGAACAGTTAGAAGCATTTAAAAATATTGCAGGTGTTCCTTATGTGTTTACAGATGAAGAAAGTCTGAATAATTACGCACATGATGAAACGGAGAATCTACATTTTTTGCCAGACATAGTTATTAAGCCTCGCACTGCCGAAGAAATAAGTGCCATCATGAAAATCTGCAACGGGCAGAAAATTCCTGTAACTCCAAGGGGTGCAGGCACAGGATTAAGCGGGGCTGCCCTGCCTCATTTGGGAGGAGTACTCATTTCTTTTGAGCGGATGAACAGTTTTGTTATTGATGAAAGAAACGGACAGGTAACCACAGAACCAGGAGTTATTACTGAAGTGCTGCAGAATGCAGTAAAAGAAAAAGGGTTGTTTTATCCACCCGATCCCAGCAGCAGGGGAAGTTG
Organism: Ferruginibacter sp.; assembly: GCA_046595965.1. Taxonomy (GTDB): domain Bacteria; phylum Bacteroidota; class Bacteroidia; order Chitinophagales; family Chitinophagaceae; genus Ferruginibacter. Next base: position 568 of record JBKJSJ010000127.1, on the reverse strand, counting down.
TTTTATAGGAGGAAACATAGCAGCAAATAGTGGAGGTCCCAAGGCAGTAAAATATGGCGTGGTAAGAGATTATGTGCTTAACCTGCAGGTAGTACTGCCCAATGGTGAGATCATCTGGACTGGCGCCAATGTTTTAAAAAATTCTACCGGTTACAATCTTACACAATTAATAGTAGGTAGCGAAGGAACCCTGGGGTTGGTCACCAAAATTGTTTTAAAACTTCTCCCGCTTCCAAAATACGATTTGCTCATGCTGGTGCCTTTTGCCAATCTTGAAAAAGCAGGAGAAGCAGTGAGTGCAATTTTTCGTGCAGGGTTTACACCAAGTGCTATGGAACTGGTAGAAATAGATGCGCTTAAAATTGTGAGCAGTTTTGTTGATAGCACAGCCATTTCTGTAAATGATGATGTAGAAGCACACCTCATTATAGAAGTAGATGGCAATCATCTTGAATCATTGATGACAGAAATGGAAGCCATTTCAGAATTGCTTGCCGGGTATGATTGTGGCGAAATATTATTTGCAGATGATGCACAGCAAAAAGCAGAATTATGGAAACTACGCCGG
>JBKJSJ010000252.1:0-4468 GCA_046595965.1 Ferruginibacter sp. | reverse complement strand
GCATTGTCTGCAACTTCTACTTCCAGTTCATCTTCAATGATGGGTTCGGCAGGAGGGGTGTTGTTTTTAATAGTCAGTTTAAAATCGTTGGTCATAGAAAATTCAAAAAACTGGCCCACTAAAATTTTTTGAATAATATCATCTTCCTGCAGCACCACTGCCAGTTCCTTGGCCATTGGTGTATGTTTTACTTCTGTGTTAATACGGCCTTTGTTTAACTGGAGCTGCGAAAAACTGTACTTTATTTTTCTGCCACCGGCGGCTCTTTCAAAATCTGTATTGTTCATACTCAGCGTTTGATTTTCGCCGACAGATCTTTTTAAAAGTATTGCCAGCACCGGCAGATATTTTTTCCATGTTTGTGAGAACATACTACAATAGTTTTTTCTGTTATTAATAATTGAACAGCACCACGAACCAATCCCATTTTCTATCACAAATAAACAGGCGGCTGTTTATTAATTGCTATCACTTAAACGGGTAAACTCAGCACCATTATAAATTCTTGCAAGGCTGGTATCTTTTGTTTTTACCCATTCTTCCACCTTGGCATCCGACACTATGCGCCAGAAATTTTTGGCTTTAAGTTCATCAAAATCATTGGTACGTATAAACATTCCTTTTATAGTAGCACGCTGCTTAAAGTGAATGTTTACTTTACCATTTTTTTGCACTTTACTGTCTATAAATTTTTCTATAATATCATTAGTCATAAATAAATGTTGTTTATTTTAAAAAATTGTTTAACCGGTTTGTTACCGCATTACCATTTGCTGTTACGGGCTGGTTTGTCTTCACGGGGCCTGGCTTCCACTACTTTTATGGTACGACCATCGGAGCTGGTATCGTTCAGTCCTTCTATTGCCTGCTGGGCAGCAGCGTCGTCAGCCATTTCTACAAAACCAAAACCACGGCTTTGGTTGTTCATTTTATCTACAATTACCTTAGCAGAAGTAACGCTGCCATAAGGAGTAAATAATTTTTCCAGGTCAGCATCCCGCAGATTGAAGCCCAGGTTAGAAACATAAATGTTCATGTCAGTTAAAGATTATTGTGAAAAAAACTTGAGTAGCATACTGTAAAAGAAAAATACGAGAGCAGAAGAATGATTGTTCGCTTACAAGAGAATAACTCAATGAATGGTTAAAGGTAGGTTTTTTTTGTGAGGGCGGTTGCATTTTCTTTACGTTAGAAGCCTTATAGATGCAGCATATTTTCCTGTAATCCCTGTTGGGTAAGGGTTTAGCAAATAGAGCAAGGTTCGATTGTTTAACATTTCCATCGCCTTATAACATATGTATTCCCCTGCTTTACGCTGCCGGGTTTCTATTTTATTTTTCAAAACCCTTTAAATTGTAAGCTTTACTTTTCAAATAAAATTTTCCATAGACAAAATTTCCATCCGGGTAAACCCAAACCGCTTCGCCATACGTAGGGATATTCACTGCATTTAAAAGTATATAATTTTTTACCGGGGTAGAAAACAGGTACTGTTTCATATCGTTGATGGCATAACGGTCGTCTGATATAAAATTTACAAGAGTACCCTATTCATTAAAATAAAGGGTGGCGGTTATTTTATTTTTGCCATTACTAAAGCTGGCTTTTGTAGATAAACTGTCTAAAGGCTGCCATGCTATTCTTTTGTTTGTAAGCGTGGCGGGTATCAACAGGCACATATGGTTATAAACGGTTACGGTTTCTGCTTTGTTCATGTCATTACCCCTGGCGTTTGCTACCGGGATTAATCCAAAAATTTTTACCTCCATGTTGCCTGCAGCATTTTCATAAGCATGATATCCGTGCAGCATAATACAAAACATGCCGGCTTTCATAAAAACAGCTTTGCGGGGTCATCAAAAAATTATACTGCAAAGACTGAAATTTGAACCAGTCTTTATCCTTTGCCCTCATTTGGCCATCAAATACCAGCCGCACATTTTTTACTTTGGGCTTATTAAGTACAGCACAAAACCTCAAATACTTTTGCACTGGCTGTGGCAGGTTCATGATATCTGCTTCTGTTAATAAATCTGGGGCAGAAGTTTTTGTTTTCCCAAAATGTATTTTTATATCTTTAATAAATTGTGATTCAAAGGGCAGCGTGGTTAGTGCCGCAACGGCTATCAGCAAAACAATGCTATTGGCAATGGTTCCATATTTTGCATCCTGCCATGCAGCCACAATAAGTACCTGCGATAGTACCGCAGCCAGCAGTGCTATAAAAGTCCAGCTTTCTTTTTTAAGCAACAATAAAATGACTGCGGCCACAAAAAGAAAAGCAGTAAGCATCCAGGCAATGCCTGCTGGTTTTGAAATATTTTTTGTAAGCTGTGTAATATTGCCATAATTAAATGCTTTGGCAAAACCCATAAAATGAATAAGACCATGCAACAGTACAATAAGGGCGAAAATATATTTTAGCATCTTTTTTTTACCTATCAAAATTACGCATCTGAATATGCTGTTTTTCTTTTTTGCTATGACTTAAAAAAAACTTTTGCTGCATTTGTGCTGCGCTTTAATAGCGGGGTTTGCATATAAACAGCATGCTGCTTAAAACAGAAATTTATACTGCCCATTTTCCTTTTAGCTGGTAGGATAATAAAATAATTAGTATGCCCATGCCGAGAAAAATAAAATGCAGCCAGTGAACCGTATTAATTAAAATTATTTGAGCAATGATCCATCCGCTGATAATAAAACCTCCCGCCATAGCCCAGTTATATTGGTTTGCATGGTTTTCCAGGTTATAGAATATTGCTACCAGGTTTACACCACCTACAATTATGGCAAGTAAAATTCCGGGAACCATAAAATTATTAAAAGGGGTATCTTTTAATAAGCTGATGGGTAAATTTAATATTCCTCCCTCCCGGCAGCTAATCATAAAAATGCCCGATATAATAGAGGTAAGTGCAATAAAGGAAAGCAATATCAATAAAATAATTTTCATTTCATTTTCATTATTCTTCTTTGCCCTGCACAGGGTATATTTTCAATTAAAAACTATTTTTCAGGATGCATTTATTTTAGCAACTGCATTCATTTAAATCTTTCCCAAAGCAAATTCATTCTATTGTGCTATTCAATGAGCAAAGTCAAGGTTTTGCTTGATGTTAATCATTTACAAAATTGGGTTTGAGATTAATTATATATAAACCTGGTTTTTGCTTTTTTTATTTGGATATTATTGCAAATATTACCCGGTTTTTAAGGAACACACCCCAATGATTTCAATCATTGTTTATGTTGACTAATCTCATCAAAACCTGCAGCATATTTATTTAATTTTCAATACGATTAATACCATATAAAATGAGCAAGCAATTTTGCAATACCAAAGAATGCCTGGTTTACCCAGGCGAATACATTCCGCCTGCCAAAATAGAAACTCTTCTGCAGCAATTTAAATCTGAGGGTGGTAATTATTTTGCAAAACTTTCTGTAAATATGAAGGAGTATGATAGTTATTATTTAATTGAAGTAGCTATACCGGGCGTAAAAAGAGAAGATATTATAATTCATACAGAAGATAATATTTTAAGTTTAGTGGCCTTTCACAAAGATGAAGATGAATGTTTAGAAAGGAGAATGCAGCGCAGGGAGTTTGATGCTGAATACCTGGAGCGTCATTTATTATTGCCAGGCAACGCAGATAATGAATTTATAGCTGCTGTTTACACCGATGGCATTTTAAAACTCCACATCCCCAAAAAAGAAAAACCCTCCAAAGCCGTTAGCACCCCTATAATAGTTTATTAAATTATTTTTCTGATTTTTCTTTTTTATTTTTTTGAAAAGCAGGGCAAAATTATTTTATTAAATGCCTTTTTTTTTAAAACAAACCTGATAGAATGACGAATCTCATTAAGAGTATTGACAACCGTCGTTGAAGTTGTTTTTGCCGATGAATAATTTTGTACTGCAAACAAAAATTTAAACTTTTAAAAACAAGGAGGTTTTATGAAAACGCAGGCATTAACAAAAGCAGGCGAAAGATTGCCAATTGTATTGGACGAATTTTTTAAATCCTGGAACGACCGGTTTGATGGAGGTTTGTGGGGTAGTGTAATAAATGTGCCCCCGGTAAATATTACAGAACAAACAGATGATTACCTGGTAAGCGTGGCAGCACCCGGTATGAAAAAAGAAGATTTTCACATTGATGTAAATGGAAACCTGCTTACCATCAGCAGCCAAAAGGAAGAAAGAGTGGAAGAAAAGGAAGAAAAATTTACGAAGAAGGAATATAGCTATGCTTCCTTTGAACGTTGTTTTACCCTTCCCGAAGAAGTGAATAAGGAAATGATTAAAGCCAGGTACGAAGACGGGATTCTGAAACTGCTTTTACCAAAAAATGAAGAAGCAAAAAAAAGAGTGATTAGTAAACACATTGAGGTTAATTAAGCATTCTGCTGCTTTATTTACAACTGCCCTGTTTTAAAAAAATGGGGCAGTTTTTTTT
>JBKJSJ010000023.1:0-2981 GCA_046595965.1 Ferruginibacter sp. | reverse complement strand
TTTATTTAATTCCTGCGCTAGTTTTTCTAATATATGCTCTGTTACCTGGATGCCGGCATCTTTTAATTTTTCAATCCCCCGCCCGTATACTTCTTTAAAAACGTCTCTGCAGGCAATAAATACGTGGGGTATTTGTTCTTTAATAATCAGATCGGCGCAGGGAGGAGTTTTTCCAAAATGAGCACAAGGTTCCAGTGATACATAAAGGGTACTTTTTTTTATAAACTGCTGATGCTCCGCTTTCACGCTATTAATGCAGTTTACTTCTGCATGTGCTTCACCAAATTTTTTATGGTAGCCTTCACCAATAATTATAGTATCATATACCAGCACTGCTCCCACCATTGGGTTGGGTGCTACCTGCCCTTTACCCAGTTGAGCAAGTTGCAGGCATCGGTTCATATAATGTTCATGATTTGCCAGGTGGGCAAAAGTACGCAAACAAAAAATAAACTAAGTTTGCGCAAATGCAATTAAAGGAATTATATATTCATTTTGTAAACGAACTAAAGCAGTTCTATGATTCCCATGAAGCATCCGTTATAAGCTCTATGATTTTTGAATCTATTGCCCAAATCAATAAATCTACCCTCATTACCCATCCGCACCAGATTGTAGAAAAAGAGATACTCCATAAACTAAACGAAGCACTTACACAATTAAAATTACATGTGCCGGTACAGTATATTACCGGGCATGCCTGGTTTTATAATTTACAATTTAAGGTTTCAGCGGCAGTGTTGGTACCCCGGCCAGAAACAGAAGAGCTCGTGAAAATAGTGATTGATTTTATTAAAACGCATCACAAAAAAACAGTTTTAGATATTGGCACAGGCAGCGGCTGCATAGCCATAAGCGTAAAAAAAAATCTGCCTGTAATTTCTATGCATGCAATAGAGTTAAGCGAAGCTGCACTTGGCATTGCAAAAGAAAATGCTGTGGCTCATTTAACTGGAATAACCTGGCAGCAAATGAATTTCCTGGAAGAAGACCAATGGAAATTGTTGCCAATGTTTGATGTAATAGTAAGTAACCCTCCATACATTCCCTTAAAAGAAAAAGATAAATTAGATAAAAATGTAACAGCACACGAGCCACACCTGGCATTGTTTGTGCCCGATAATGAGCCATTAATTTTTTATAAAAAAATTGCTGCATTTGGCAAAGAGCATTTAGCCAGTGGCGGAAGCATTTTTTTGGAAACGCATGAAGGCTATGCAAAAGAAGTAGCTGCACACTTTAATGAAAATGGATACGAAGCTTTTATAAAAAAAGATTTTTACGAAAAGGAAAGAATGGTAATGGCTACTCGTTTCCGGTAACAGTGGCAGAAGTGGTGGCACCCAGTTTGCGGGCTATCTTCATCACATTTACAATTTCGCCCCACTGGGCTATAGAGTCTGCATTAATAACTACTGCGGGCTTTATGCTATCTCCTTCATTAATATATTTACGCAGCACAGATTCCAGCGAATCATGCGGAATTAATTTGGAACCTACATACAAATTTTTATTCTTATCAACGCTCACTACTACACTTTGCTTTTGTTTGGTATCGCTTTTAGAGCGGGGCACACTCATCTTTATTACATTGGGATTGGCCAGTGTAGATATCATTAAAAAAAACATGAGTAGTATAAACAAAATATCATTCAGCGGACCAGTGTCCACTTCTGAATGTTCGTTCCTTAAATTACTTTTTCTTAAACTCATTATCCAAAACGTTTAAAAGGTTTAACGTTCAACGTTTATTCAGTCCGCAACTACAATTAAAAACCCGCCAGTTTAAAAAATCCGAAATTAAAAATCAGAAATCATAATTTTATTTTACCTGGTAGGCTCCTGCAAAATATCAATAAACTCACTACTGGCGGCTTCCATACGGTTTGCATTTCTGTTTATCTGTGCATCTAAATAACTGTATCCCAAATATGCCAGCATACCGATAATTAAACCGGTAGCAGAAGTTATTAATTTAATGTACATAGCATCTGCAATCTGGCTTATAGAAGGGTTGCTGATGGTGGCAAACTGTTTTAGCAACAACACCAACCCTACAATAGTACCCACAAAACCAAACAATGGGGCAATGCGTGCAATTACAGATATCATACTAAGATTTTTTTCCATCTTATACATTTCCAGTTTGCCCACGTTGCTCATACTATTTTCAATAGCATCTATAGGTTTGCCAATTCGCTGCAGTCCTTTGTCTATCATCCTGGCCACAGGGTTGTTGGTATTTTTAGCAAGGCTCCTGGCTGCAGTTACATTACCTGTTACTACATGATCCCTGATGATGCTCATAAAATTTTCATCTATCTGGCTGGCTTTTTTTATGTATAGCAGCCGTTCAATAAAGAAGTAAACAGCAAGTGCAAATAAAATCCCCAATGGAATCATTAACGGGCCACCTTTGCTTAATAAGGTCCATACTGACTCTGTTTTTGCTACTGTAGCTGCGGCTGCGGTACTGTCTGTTTGTAATAAAATATCAAACATATAATCTGTTGGGTTGATAATGGTTAAAACTTACTATCTAAACTTTAAGAATCTACTTTACATTAAACTGCAAGTAAACGAAACAATCTACTAAACGCTGCACAACAAAATGTTAATCTTAAACTTGCCTGGTCACTTTCACCAATTATCCTCCATAAGGATTTTCAATGTGGCTCCGCAAGTTACTCCCTGTTCACAGAATCCATCGAAAAAGCTGGCATACAAATACTCCAGTAATCGCATGCTTCATTAAACGGATTGCTGTAACGTACACGGCTACCTGCTTTCACCAGGATGCTTTGCCCTTCTTCAACTATCACTGTTTCTCCATCTACTTCAAATTTTTTTTTGCCCCTGCTCACCAAAGTATATTCGTCAAAGGCAGGATTCTGAAAAGGCTCGCTCCAGCCCGGTGGGGCTATCATGTGGGCGATGCTGTGGGATGTTTCACCATTACTGGTAATACCCACATGCTCTTC
>JBKJSJ010000073.1:0-4445 GCA_046595965.1 Ferruginibacter sp. | reverse complement strand
AAGTTCTGCCACCGCAGTCTTTCATCCAGCCTAAACCATAGCAATAAGCTGCTGTGATTGCGCAGGTTCTGCCATCGGGAAAAGTAAAGGCCGGGTTAAATGTGTGCCAGCGCCAGGGATGATGCATTTCCCTTACCGAACTTCTTTTTATCGGGCCATCATCTTTTGCATTGTTGGGCGGCCATGCACTCATGTGAAAAGCCATGTAATTTGCAAACTCATCAATAGAACTTATCATGGCACCCATGGCACCCCAGCTTCCATCTTTGGTATCATGTAGCAAAACTTCTTCATTCCATTTTTCATTCAGCCACCGGTACCCGTGTGCCAGTTTATCTGCAGCCACATCTCCAAATTCGTAAGTAGTGGTTTTCATTGCCAGCGGTTCTAAAATATTTTTTTTAATATAATCCTGGTACCTCATGCCGCTAACCTGTGTAATAATTTTTCCCTGCAATGCAAAGCCCAGGTTACTGTATTCATAAGCAATACCCGGTGGATTGGAGAAAGAAATTTGCTTACAAATAAAATCCATCAGGTCTTTATCATTATCTGCAAGCTGCCTGTCGCCCCAGGGATTATCTTCCGGAAAACCAGCACCATGCGTCATTAAATGGCGGATGGTAATAACCGGCGCATCGGCTGTCAGGTATTTTACATTTTTTAATTCGGGAATATATAAATAAGCCGGGTCATCTAAATTCAGTTTCCCTTCGTCCCGCAATTTTAATATGGCCATGCAGGTAAAACTTTTACTCATGCTGGCAATGCGAAACAGTGAAGCAGAAGTAGCCGGTATTTTATTTTCTACATCGGTATAGCCATAACTGTTTTTATAAACCAGTTGTCCGTCTGCTACTACAGCAAAAGAAATGGCCGGAAAATGATTATCTGTTGCATGTTTTTTATAAAGGCTGTCGATTACAGACATTGCTGCTTTTATTTTAGCCAACCGGTTGGCATCGGTAAAAACTGCCGGCATGTAAGACGAGTCGTACAAGATGGTAGCCGGGCTTACTTCATGCTCTTTTTGTTTGCATGAAATTAAAATGCTGATGACGGCAATGAATAAAAAATATTTTTTCATTTTACAATTAATTTTAGTTTGGTGTAGATGGATGCTGAAATTACTAAAATAAAATACAATTGTATTAAGAGCTTATAGGTTTTTAAAAACCTATAAGCTCTCTGAAAAAAAGATAATCACATAAATTATTTCTTGATAAACCTGGATACTTGAGCCGTTAAAATACCGCTTACCTGCAGGCTGTAAACACCGGCAGAAAGTTCACTAAGTTCTATTTCCAGGATATTAGTTCCTTTTTGCAGGGTTGCATCTGCAGCGTACACAAGTTTGCCTGTATTGTCCAGAATCCGGTATGCTATTTTTTCTTCGCTTGAAGTTGTAATTATCAGGCTCGCCTTATCCAAAACAGGATTGGGATAAAGATTTACAATAGTTTCTTTACCAGTAAAACGAACGGGGATTGTAATGGAATAAGAAATAGTTCCATCCTTGTCAAACTGTTTCAACCTGTAAAAATTTATTCCTGACAAAGGTTGATGATCAATAAAACGATAACCGGCATTAGCAGACCCCATTGCCGGTTCAACTCCTATTTTGCTGAATGTGCGGCTGTCACTACTTCGCTCTATTTCAAACCGGTCGTTATTTTCCTGTTGCGAAACTTTCCAATTCAGGATAGCTTTTTGCTGTTGCGGAAAAGCTGTAAAAGATTCCCATTTTACCGGCAGAGCAATGGCATTAAAATAGGCATATAGGTTATAGCCTCCACCCGCACCGGCATAAAAATAAAGTATGTTGTTATCATTGATAAAACCTGTTGGATTTGAAGATGCAGCTCCGGGAACAATATCACCCAGTAATCTAAAATGGCCCGGGCTGCTATTGTTCCAATACAGTTCATTTCCAAAATTGGTAGTCGTTGCCTTAAACACAGGCTTATCCAGCAGCAAAGTAAAATAGTCAATATTACTGGTCGTATTAACATCAAGTATAAGCAGCTTGTAGGTGCCTGCATTGGTACCGTCTGTACGCCACAGTTCTTGCTGACCTTCAATATTAGCTTTGAAGTAAAGAATATTATTATTGTGTTTTAAAAACTGGATATACGTATTGCCCACCCCTGGGTTTATATCTTTTAGCAATGTTGTTCCTGCTGCTGTACCATTGCTTATCCATAACTCATTTCCATTGGCCGCATCAATACCCGAAAAGAAAACATAGTTACCCACCTTGCTATCATAAATTTCGCTCACACCACTCGCTGTGCCTGTGTAAATATCTTTGATCAGTACTGTTCCAGCTGCTGTGCCGTTGGTTTTCCACAGTTCCTTACCATTAACCGGATCATTTACACTAATAATAAAATCAGTACCATTGCCTGCACCGGAATTAAAATAACTGTCACCTGTACCCGCATTAAAGTCTTTTAAAAATATTGTGCCGGCTACAGTTCCATCCGTTCGGTACAATTCTCTGCCGGCTGCTGCGGTATAAGCAGAAAAATATAAATACCCATTATAGCTTCCAACAAAATACGGATCGCTTGCTCCTCCTATATTTATATCCTTCAAAATGTAAGTGCCCGCAACAGTTCCATCCGTTCTCCATACTTCTCTTCCCAGATCGGATTCTGCAGAAAAAATCAATACATTATTGGGTAGGTTTCCTAAAAAATTAATATATGAAGAATAGTCAGCAGGATAAATATCTTTCAGAAAAATAGTACCCGCTGCAGTTCCATTGCTTGCCCATAATTCTATGCCTGTTGCGGGCTGGTAAGCCGTAAATACAGCCACCGCTCCTGCCTTTGCAAAATTAGCAGGTGATGAACCAGCATTTAGAGTTCCGATATCTTTCAACATAAAAGTGCCGGCAACTGTTCCGTCAGATACGTAAGGTTCTTCTCCTTTATCAGTTGTTTTGCCGGTAAAATAAATTTTTGCATCTACTTGCGTAAGGTTGCTGATAGTATTATCGGTTCCAATATCAAATATCATTTGTCCATCTGCGGCTGTGCCATTATTTACCCAAAGTTGGTTGTATCCCGAGTTTCCGGGCCTTGCGGTAAGCGACAGAAATTTTGTATTTATTTTTTTCAGGCTGTTTACATCTACAATCGTTTTTGATGCCGGCCCTGTAAACCATTCAAATGCCACAGTGGGTTGGCTTCCGTTTAGTTTCCACAATTCTCCTCCGCTTGAGGGATTGGTAGCGCTAAAAAAAAGATTGTTGTTGGCTACAACTGGTGCACTATTGATGCTGCTGGATTCATTACCATTATGTGAATAAGAAAGCAGGTAATTTCCTGCAAGGCCATTAATTTCTACCAACGCATCACTATAGTTACAGGATCCATACCAGCAACTGGAACTTTTTTGAAGAAAATAAAGTTTATTGTTGAAAGTAGCTGCACTATTAAAATATCCGCTACTGGGATTATAGAGTCCTGTTATGTCTGCAATGGTAGCAGTGGTAATTCGTTTTGCCAGGCTACCGCTGGTGTAACAGCTACTGCCAAAACCACAACTATACGAATAGCCATAACTTAATACAACATATAAAGAACCGTTGCATAGTTTAAATTTACTGGCCGAATAACCCGAAGACCTGGCAGCCAGTGTTAATACTTTAGTAGTTCCTGCTGCTGTACCGGTAGTTTTCCAAAGTCCATAATCGGTTCCGTTATATGCGGCAAAATGAAGGGCACTGTTGTAAACTATCATACTGCGTGGGTATGCGCTGCCAGAAGTATTTATATCTTTTAATACAAAGGTGTTGGTGGCAGTTCCATCCGATTGGTAAATCTCATACCCCAAAGATCCATTTGCTGAAAAATATAATTTACTATTGAACACTGTAAAATCGGAAGGATATGAACCATCCACTCCTACAAAGATTTCTTTTAAAAGGATGGTGCCTGCTGTAGTGCCATCCGATTGCCACAATTCGCCACCGCTTGTTGTGGTATAGCCAGAAAAATATAATTTATTATTGAAGACAGTGAGCATACCATTGACACCATCACCAATACCTGCATTAATATCAGCTACCATTGATGAAGTTGTGCCATCAAATTTCCAGAGCTCGTTTCCGGTGCCACCTGCATTACAAACAAAATAAAGATTGGTTCCCATAGATATCGGGTAATTCAGCGATACATTAGAACCGGCATTATTAAGGGTATCCACACTTGAAGTTCCTACAGTAGTACCATCAGTTTTCCAGATTACCTGATCCTGTCCTTGCTGTGTAAAAAAATAAAGCAGGCCGCCATGCAGAATAAAATTTCTTGCTTCTGCTTTTATACTGTCTATCACACTGGTTCCTGCCAAAGAACCATCTGATCCCATCAAGGTATTTGCCTGTGTATAAATCAGGGTAGTGCCTAAAACACCCATCTCATTTATTCTTCCGCCGG
>JBKJSJ010000379.1:0-4239 GCA_046595965.1 Ferruginibacter sp. | reverse complement strand
TTGCCATTTTTTATTGCCAATAAAGTATTTAAAAATATTTCAGTTTTCTGTAGTCAATGCTGGTATAAGATTATGAAAATAGAATGTTTTTGTTGGGCTTCCTCACCCCCTGTTTAGGCTATTAAAAGAAAAATAGATTCGTATTGATAAATCGACAAGAATAATTGAATTGGCCAATACATTTAAAAAATATGATGGCTTTTTGGAAAAAAATCAAAACGTTAATGCATAACTTTTAAAATGGATATAGCGTAACTTTATGCATTGCTAAAAAAGACAAAACATTTTGCAGATTCAAAACTGCGGAAACCTATTGCCGGATCTTCATATTAAATCATAAAAAAACCTATTATGAAAAAAATAATTTACTTGCCCATCTTTTTAATAATATTATTTTCTTTTGTAAGTACAAAGGCACAAAAGTATAAAACCGCTGATGATACCATTAGGCTAAATAAAGAATACATGCAGCTCAGTAATGAAATAACAGATCTTACTGCCAGACTTGCTAAAGAACAAAAAGATTTATCATCTATGCAGTCTAAAGCAATTACTGCGGGAGAAAATGCCCAGAGTTCTGCAGATAATAGCAGCAATAGAGCTGATAAAGCTACAAGTGGAAGTGTAAAGGATGCAAAGAGGGCTCAGCGTAGTGCGAAAAATGCATATAGGAAAGCAAAAAGCTCCCGGTCGGCAGATAGTAATGTAAAAAGCCAGGAAAAAAAAATTGATAAGCTTAGTTCGGAATTAAATAAAAAACAAAATCGACTTCAGGATTTAAATAATATGCGCACTGCCATTTATAGTAAATTACCGACCCAGCCAGCTTATTAAAGTTGGCCTTCATAACGGATCTTTTGATGGCAAAGAAGCCATAATTATATTCATAGCTTTTTGCATGCAGTAAACTTATTTTCTTAAGTATATTTTTTTCTCAATAATGCTGCTGGCCACAAGACAAACAGCAGCCCCTCAATATGAATGTATTGAGATATAGCTACGCTGAATTCCTCCCTGCATTAATAATTCCAAAAGCTGAACGTATCACCAATTTTTCCAACGTTTCTTTAAGCGGATCATTGATTAACTGTTCATCCATGTTTCGCATAGAAGCAATTGCAAATTGCTGTATGGTAACAAGCGGCAATACAATGCGCTCCCGCATACCAATAGAAAGTTGCTCTACAGGGTAACCGGCCATGAGCTCTGTATTTTCTGAGAGTAAAAAAATATATTTTTTTGTAAGCTCAAATTCATCGTAGATCATTTGCCACAGTTCGCCGTATTTTGGGTGTGTGCTAAGGTATTGTGTAAGGGGAAAAAAACATTTTTTCATGGCCATTTCACAATTATCTAACAGTGTTTTAAAAAACAACGACTCTTTATATAAAGTTTTTAAGGCGATCAGCCTGCCTGTTTTATCTGCAGCCTGCAGGGCAGTACCCACTCCATAAAAGCCCGTTAAGTTTTGTTTTAACTGGCTCCAGGAACCCACAAAAGGGATGGCTCGCAAATCTTTTAGCGACAGTTTTCCGGATGAAGAGCGGCTGGCAGGACGGCTGCCAATATTGGTTTCGCTGTAGTACTTAAGCGGACTTACATTTGATAAATAATCGGTAAAATAGGGATGGTTTTTTAATTGTGTATATGATGTAAAACTATCTTCTGCCAACTGCTGTAGCAAAGCTTCTTCATTGGCTTCTAATGTGATGTCTTTGTTGCTAAACAATGCGTTGCTGATGCCGGCATGTATTAGTTGCTCTATATTGTACTGTGCCGCATCAATAGTTCCAAAATTACTGCTCACTGTTTGTCCCTGTATGGTAAGTTGTATTTCTTCGTTGGAAATATTTTTGCCCATGGAAGCATAGAACTGGTGAGTTTTTCCACCGCCTCTTGCAGGAGGCCCACCCCTGCCATCAAAAAACACTACCTCTATCTGGTAGTTTTTTGAGATGGCCGTTAATGCTTCTTTGGCTTTGTAAATACTCCAGTTGGCCATAAGGTAACCACCGTCTTTGGTGCCATCACTAAAACCAAGCATGATGGTTTGTTTATGATCTCTCTGCCTTAGATGCCGGATGTAATCTTCATTTTCATACAGGTCTTTCATAATGCCGGCTGCCCTGCCCAGGTCATCCACTGTTTCAAATAATGGTACAATATCTACATTCATTTTAGATTTAGACCATCCGCATAAAACAAATAACCCATACACTTCTATTACATTTAATGCACTGTTGCATTGACTGATGATGTAGCGGTTGCAGCCATTTATACCATTGAACTGCTGGATACTCTCTATGGCTTTAATGCTGTTGATGGTATCTAATACAAGCCTTTCTGTAAAAACTTCATCGCTAATGGCATTGTTATGCGTACTTAAAAATTGAGTCTTTTGTTCTGCATTTAATCCGGCATAATCTAAAGGAAGACAAGAAGTATTGGCGGCAATAGCTTCCAGTACTTTATTGTGTACACTACTTTCCTGCCTTATATCCAATACAGCAAAGTGCAGCCCAAAAATGCCCACCTTGTTTATTAAATTATCTACCAGGTAAGCAAACAAACCGTTGTGCTGGTGAATGAGAATATTTTTTATTTCGTAAAGCGGATTAAGAATTTCGTTTTGTGTAAGCTGGGTACGGTGGCCGGGTATAAAAATATTTTCATATAATTTTTTTTCCAGTTCATTCAGGATGGGGTCAATGCCTTTAAAGGTAAGCCTGCGCTTTAGTTTGCGGATATCCAGGTAATAACATTTAATGATACTACCCCTGAGCGCATCGGCCACTTTTAGGGTAGTGGCTGCATCTACAAAAGGATTTCCATCCCGGTCACCACCTGGCCAAAAACCCATATTGATAAGGGATTGGTTAGTATTGAGTGCATGGGGAAATTGATTTTTTAAAAACGAGACGATTCTGCCGGAGGCTGCATAAAATACATTTTCCAGATACCAGATCAGGCTTACTGCTTCATCGTAAGGAGTAGGTTTTTGTTTTTTTAAAAAGGGTGTTTTGCCTAATTGCTGCAGGTAAATATTGATCAGGCCTGCATCATTATTGGCTAATGCTTTACTAAGGTCGTGAATGATACCCAGCACCTGACCTGGATAAAACTGTGTGGGATGCGCCGTTAGTACCAGTCGTACAGAAAACTTTTTTAATTTTTGCGTAAGTGCGTCTTCTTTTTTTTGCTCCTGAATCTGCAGTGCTAATTGCTTAAGCGTGCCAGCCCCAGAAGTATCATGAACCTTATCAAAGGCTGCATCTTCCAGTGCATCAAACAATACTACCTGCCTTTCTATAAACTGAATAAAACGAAACAGCAGATCCAATTGTTCTTCCCGTGTTTTAAAACCGGTATGCTTGGAAAAAAAATGCTGTATAATTTCTGAAGGACTTTCATTTTTTTTATAGCCTTCTTCGCAATGATCGAGCAGCAGCGACAGCAGGATACCTGTTTTTTCTATACGATGAAAAGGTAGCCCGGTAAACAGGCTGTTGTATAGTTGAAATTTTATTCCAACATCATTTTTAAACTGCTGCAGGCCATTCAATGAATATTCACTCATTATGTTATTTTATTTCTTCTTAAAAATTCTGGCTGCAATCGGGCATTAAAAATAAGCCAAAAAAAAATAGCAGCCCATTATTTACGTGTTACCTGGATGATAAACACAGCAGGCACTGCTCTCTGCAGTCCTTTATCGCTGGGTGTGATGGTTTCTTTGCCATTAATAAGCATACAACTGCTGCCACCCCCATCCAGGTTCAGGGCTTCCACGCAGCCAAGGTCTTTCATGAGTATAGCCTCCTGTAGCAAAGATGCACCATCAGACACTCCAGGTGAGCGTCCCTGGATAACCATTATTATGAGTTTATTATCTTTTGTGTAACCCATCAATGTTCTGGGATGCTGGTCGTTAATAGCTTTGCCGGCAAATTTTAATTCTTCGTTATTAGTAATTTTTACCTGGCCGTTTTGCAGGAGTACGGGCCCGCCACCTACGGCAGTTTTCATTTTCCATTTTGATAACATTGATTTATTATTTTTAATACCAGCAAGATCATCGTAAATAATTTCTGTACCATATCGTTTTGCTCTTTCAAAATTAAGTGCCAAAACACTATCCCTTACTGCATCTGCCGGCTGCTGCAATGCATAAGGAAATTTTAAAAGCGAATCTGTAAACAACCAGGCTACATCGGCTTTCCTTCTTTTTGAAATTCCCAA
>JBKJSJ010000045.1:0-20363 GCA_046595965.1 Ferruginibacter sp. | reverse complement strand
AAACCGAACTTCAGAAGGAAACTTTCTAAAATGGAATTGTTAGTTGCCTGCAATGAGAAACAAACTGATGTACCTCACCGAGCAGCAAGCCTTTACCAGTTTGACAAAAAAATTTATTCTAAATTAATTAAACAAGGTTTTTCTTTTGAAATCTGAAAAGTTAAAATTGTAAGATTTTTTTTAAATTATTACTACAATAAAAAGTCCTATTTCCCGATACAGAAAGTACTTTCCTTTACTGTAAAGGGTTTTATGGAATTGGGCAACAAGATAAAAACAAGTTTGAAGTTACATTCTGTCAACATTTGTAAACTAAATGAAATATTTCTGATACCAAGTTGGCAATGGATTGAAGTCGCATTACCACCATAAGTGAAATAATATCATTGAAAAAAGTAGGTCTCAAGACTATGTTAATTTTATAAAATACTGAAGCTAAATATATGTTAGGTGATTTTCTGGTTCGGTTGATGCCTGCACAAACAAATGGACTAAACTTTCACTGTCTATACTTTTCTTCATTTAAGCAGCAGCATCCTCATATTATTGAATCTGTCCTTTAGGCTGCTAATCTCATCGAAGGTCAGTTTGCTTGACGTAAACTCTTTTAGTTCTTAAGTGTATTTCGGGACATGCTTGTTTGAACCGCTATTTGCATTTGTCTGATTTTAATTATGCTGATTGCATTGTTAACCATCTCGGTTTTAGTTTGACTCAGCAGCCTATTAACAGTATAACCCTATTCCTTGTATTTAAGTGGTCAATTTGAACCGGCCTCACATTGAATATATCAAATTGGCTAAAGTGGGCAATTACAACGGCGTTTGCAAATTTAAAAAATGAATTTTTTTTAAGTCAGTTTTAGTTCCTTAAGTTCAGCTTCTATCATAGGTTTTATAAGTTGGAATTCCTCATTAATGTTTTTTACCAATTTTGATATATTCTCATAATTTTTTCCTTTTACAGCAATTTCTATAAGAGAA
Organism: Ferruginibacter sp.; assembly: GCA_046595965.1. Classification (GTDB taxonomy): domain Bacteria; phylum Bacteroidota; class Bacteroidia; order Chitinophagales; family Chitinophagaceae; genus Ferruginibacter. The sequence goes on along the minus strand of JBKJSJ010000045.1, from coordinate 19,380 downwards.
CAATTTTGCAGCATTCCATTATTTTGCAGTATGCCGATATTGCTTTTTAGTTCGTGAGCATTTTTATAAATGTTTTCCCAATTATTGTGTAATAAGGCTTTCTTTAAATCAAGCAGCAGGGTTGGGGTAGATTCAAGAAAAAGAGTCAGTATTTCTGCCTGGGCCTCTTCATCACAAATTTCTTTTAATTGGCTGAGATCATATAACCCAACATTAACAGTTTCATAAGTGGTTTTTAGCTGATAATTTTCTTCCGGGTTAATTAGTACATTTAAATTGTGAATCAGCAACTCTGTAGCAAATGGCTTGGTGATATAAGCATTCATGCCTACATCAAAGCACCGCACTTTTTCATTTCTTAAAGCACTTGCGGTCATTGCAATTATCGGTGTTAAAATTTTTAATTTCTGCCTTATATAAATGGCAGTTTGAAATCCATCCATTACAGGCATTTGAAGGTCCATTATAATACAATCAAAATTATTTTGTTTTTCAAGAATCTCTACAGCCTCTCGTCCATCATTTGCAATTATACATTCCACATCATATTTACGGAGAATGCTGGTAACAACTTTTTGATTTACTTCATTGTCTTCTACTAAAAGAATTTTTTTTTCTGCTAAATTATATTTCCCACCCGTTTGATTATATTCATCGATAATAGCATCGCTTTCAGTAGCTGATGAGATTTTATACGGAATATGAAACTGAAAATCTGATCCAACACCAACTTCACTTTTCACAGTTAAAAAGCCACCCTGAAGTTCTATAAGCCGCTTTGAAATAGTAAGGCCAAGGCCGGTACCGCCAAATTTTCTAACCATACCCACATCACCCTGCGAAAAATTTTCAAAAATTGAATTTAAGTTTTCAGGAGGGATTCCTATTCCTGTATCGGAAATGAGAAATTGCATTGTTATAATATCATCAGTTCTGTCAGCTACAGAAATAATTATTTTGATTTTTCCATGCAATGTAAATTTTACTGAATTGCTTAACAAATTATTCAAAATCTGCATGAGTTTATGAATGTCGCCTAGAATGTAAGCTGGTATATTTTTATCTATTTCAATAACTATTTTTACATGTTTATTAAGTTTGTGTTTCATGGGTAGTGCAACACTTTCTACGGCTTGTTTAATATTAAAATTAACCAATTCAATTTCCATTCTACCGGCCTTTATTTTAGATAGATCCAATATGTCGTTTATCAATACCATTAGTATACCAGAAGATTGCTGAATAACTTTAATATAATCACGTTGTATTGCATCAAGTTTGGTATCGATTAATAAATTTGTCATCCCAATAATTCCATTCATTGGTGTACGAATCTCATGGCTCATATTGGCAAGAAATTCTTCTTGAAGTTTCTCGGCATTTTCTGCTTTTACCTTAGCGTCAATAAGCTCATTACTTTTAATCCTTAGCTCAATCAATCTCATCACTTCTTGTGCGAGCTTGCCAAGAATTTTCATTTTCTTTTTGCTTAAAATTCTCGGTCTTCTGTCCATCACGCATAAAGTTCCTATTTTATAACCTTTCGGCGATACCAGCGGGAAACCTGCATAAAATCTAATCAAAGGGGGTCCGGTTACTAATGGGTTGTTAACAAAACGCTCATCCTCAATGGCATCAGGTATTACCATATTGTTTTCCTCTAAAATTGCATGGCTGCAAAATGAAATATCCCTATGTGTTTGGTGGATATTTAATCCAATTTCCGCTTTAAAAAATTGTCGGTCAAAATCTATTAATGATATAGCTGATATAGGAGTGCCAGCTACTTCAGAAGCTATTTCAGCCAGGTTGTCAAATTCTTTTTCTGTCTCTGTATCCAGTATATTATAAGAATACAATTCAGATAATCTTTGTTGCTCCGATGCTTCATTAATATTTGCCATAATTAAATATTGAAAAAAAGATTTCCTTTAATTAAAGGTAATGTATACTGCCTATTAATGATAAATTGTATTTTTACATCTATGCCATTTACCTTTGCACATCCTGCTGCTATATTACCGTTTGCGTACCTTAAAAAAAAAATTTCTATTACCGGTCTTATTGTGGGCAGTATTGTTCCTGATTTTGAATATTTTTTACGACTAAGAAAAGAAACTAGTTATTACAGTCATTCATGGGATGGATTATTTTGGTTTGACCTGCCGTTTGGGTTATTTATTTGCTTTGTTTTTCACGCTTTGGTACGCAATCCACTGATTACTAATTTGCCTGCACCTTTTCAAAAACGTTTTTATAGTTTCTGCCTATTTAACTGGAACCTGCATTTTAAAAAATATTGGAGTTTTATTCTTATATCAATAATAACAGGTGCAGCATTACACATTTTTTGGGATTTTTTTGTTCACAATTCCAGTGATTATTTATACAGCATATATATTATAAAAAATCAATCCGAAAATATAATGGCGGAGATGAATTATTACTATCTTTTATGGTCAATTAATTCATTAATTGGTGTCATTGCAATTATAATATATATTTTAAAAATTCCTGTAAATAAATATGCATTGGTTAATACAAGGATTAAAAGCTATTGGATATTATTGCAATGTTTTACGATGCTTTTTTCTTTCGTTAGAATTTATTTTGATCGTTATTTAAGTATTGAGGATATTATGGTAAGCATTACTTCTGCTTTTCTTTTATCCTTAATACTTGTATCATTAATAATGAGAATAAAAAGTATAAAAATTATTTATCCTCCTCAACACTAACCCTCACCCACTGTTTTTTCTCAAAATCATATTTCTTTATTATTCGTGCGGGATTACCTACTACAACACTATAGGCTGGAACATTTTTAGTAACAACAGATCCACCGGCCACTACAGCATGTTTACCTATATGTACACCGGCCGTAATTACTACATTAGCCCCAATCCAGCAATCATCCTCAATTGTAATTAATTTAGTGGAAACATTTTGTTCTACAATGGGTAAGTCAATCATTTCATAATTATGATTTAAACCACTAATTACTACGTGTTGTGCCATGATAATATTATTGCCAATATTTACCGGGCCAATTATTACATTACTCATGCCTATTAAAGTGCCATTGCCAATTATTACAGATCCTACGCCATTATTAATTGTGGAAAAGTCTTCTATTATAGAAGCTTCACCGATTTCAAAATAATTAAACGGTACTACATCCATCCTCACTTTTGATCGTATAATAGCCCCTTTTTTTCTTACATGAAAAAAAGGATTAATAGCCCATCTTACCCAGGTTCTTGCCCTTGCTTCCCCTCTTGGTATCAAAAGAAAGTGAACGAAATTTTTAATTCTCTGATTACTTTTTATTTTTTCTTTTAAGGACATATCCAAATGAAATTTTTTTGTAGATGCTAATCAATATTAATGCATACTGGCTTATTTATTTGTTTTGTTAAAAACTAAATCAGTAACGTTCCGATTAAATTAAAACATTTTCAATTGATTATATAAAAGTTCTATGACATCTTGATTACTTTTTCTTTGAAGTAGTTCATTTATGAGCGTTTTTACGTCTTTACTGCACTTTCGGTTCTGCCCCAAAATGTATTTATTTTAAGATGCTGCTTTATGCATTTGAAGGATAATTCAATTTTCCAACGGTGTTTATAGATCGCTGCAATCTGTTCAGTTTTCAACTTCATTTTATTGGTCAGAAAAACAAAGGTTCTGTTCTGCTCTTTGTCATGGAATTTTATCCGATGGATTTTTTTGGGATATCCCTGTAAAGAATAAAATTCTTTAAGGTATCCTGCCTAGTCCCATCGAACATCTGTTCTTTTCCAACTGGTGATGAATATTTGCGTTCAAATTGCAGGTTGTTTTTTGCCCTTATGACGAAGTAAGATTTTGCCTGATGTGTGAAATAGAACCGATCAAAATCAAGGTAACCTCTATCGAAAATATAGAAGTTGCCTGCTTCAAAAGTCGTCTGATCTATGGCATTGACATCATAAAAAGCGGCTGCTGTAACATGCATGAACACTGAAATGGAAGTGCGAACATCAAATTGAGTATGTAACTTAACAGCACCTTTTGCCCAACTGAATGTAGACCAGTAAACACATTGAAGCATAAATCAATATTGGTCGAATCAGTGGCATATTGTTGCCAGGCAAACAAATTTTCCTTGCTTCACCAACTATATAATAGGCCAACTCCTGGTATATCAACCATTATCTTTTTTCATTCGTCTTGACAAGGTTTCTTTTAAAATACCTTTACCAAACCCAAGATGATAAAGTTTTCCAGGATGGGCATTAATGGCTAAGATCCAATCACTAATGCTTTCTCTGCTAACAAGCAGACCAAATATCATGCACATCAATTGATTCAAGCAACTAAAATGCCTAACCGTATAATTACCTTGGTATTTCACACAATCAAAAAACCTTTGAGGTAAAAAGGAACTGACTTGTGTAAATACGCACTTGCCTTGATTCATAACTCAAAACAAGCCCCAAAAAGCCTGAGTAAGTTTAAATCGTTATCGCCCTAAAATCGATTTATATGTATGCTAATCAAGAATTTCAAAGAACTATACTTACTCTAAACAGGCTTTTAATAAAATTAAATGTATTTTTAATAAATTTATTAAAAAACTCCAAAATAGACCATGAAGCAAATTCTTGTTGTGGACGATAGTCATATGATATTGAAATTACTCAATATTATTCTCTCCCCCGATTACGAAGTGGTTTTGAAGTCTAATGGTATTGAAGCCCTAAATTGGCTGGAAGATGGTCATTTTCCTGATTTGATTATTTCTGATTTAATGATGCCATATTTTGATGGAACATCTTTTGTTAGAAATTTAAAGATTAGTGGTTTTTATAAGGATACGCCGGTGATTGTTTTATCAGGAGCCGAAGATGCAGAGGATCTGGTAAATAATATGGCTTTAAAAGTAGAAGCTTTTGTAAAAAAACCATTTAATCCCGGCAGTTTAAAATTATTAATTGATGGCATTTTAAATACAACTAATGTAAACCCGCAATAAAATTAACCAGATTACCAACATAAAAATTGCTGCTTGCCTCCCTCATTACCATCAAATAATGGCGCAGGAGTTTAATGTAGCCGTTATTGATTTTATTAATAGGTATGAACAATTTGAAAGTTTTTTGCTTGAATTGCAATTGAATAATTTACCGGATGTAATATTAATAGAATTAGATAAGGAAGATAGGTACTTAGCTACCCTTCAACATATCCAAAAGAGTATATTATTAAGGGGAATTATAATTATTTTAATTGGCAATAAGGATTTACACCGTTTTAGTGAAGCAAAAAAATTAAAAGTACACGATATTTATTTTACACCACTGAATTACGATTACTTAAAAGAAAGAATTCAGTTTTTAGTAAGATTTAAATTAATTAAGCCTCGCATAGAGGAACTTGGAAATGAAGTAGAAACTTTCTACAAAATACCCATTGGTAAAAGATTTTTTGACATTTTATTTTCGGGAAGCATTATAATAATTTCACTTCCACTGTTAGTTATTATAGCATTAATATTAAAAATAGGATCTAAAGGCCCCATTATTTATAAATCAAAAAGGGTAGGAACGGGGTATAAAATATTTGCCTTTTATAAATTCAGATCCATGCGTATTGACGCTGATAAACAAATAGAAAATCTTTCGCAACTAAACCAATATACCGGGGTGGAAGGGCAGCAAAAATCAACTTTTATTAAATTTAAAAACGATCCCCGGGTAACTAAATTTGGTCAATTTATCCGAAAAACCAGTATTGACGAACTTCCTCAATTATTTAATATTTTAAAAGGAGATATGTCTGTAGTGGGCAACAGGCCTTTGCCACTATATGAAGCCGAAATGCTAACATCAAACGAGTGGGCATTACGTTTTTTAGCACCCGCGGGATTAACAGGTTTGTGGCAGATAAGCAAACGTGGAAGAAAAGACATGTCAGAAAGAGAACGCAAAAAGCTGGATAATTTTTATGCATTAAAATATTCTTTGTGGTTTGACATTAAGATTTTATTAAAAACTATTCCGGCTGTTTTTCAAAAAGAAAAAGTATAAAACATGAGTTTCGTTTTAAGGATTATTTTATCAATTATATTTTGTTGCCAATTTAAATTTTCTCAGGCGCAGGAAACCATGATCACCGAAATTTCTTACGTATACCTGGATACATTAATTAAAACGGCCAAAGAAAATTATCCAAGAGTAAAAATATTTGATAAAAAAATAACTAATGCCAAGAATAATGTAGATAAGGCAAAAATCTCTTGGTTTGATGCATTGACGGCATCTTATTTATATAATCCTAACAATTCTTTTAATGTGGCTGCACCCAGTTTTTTTAGTGGCTTCCAGGTGGGTGTATCATTGAACATAGGACAATTACTTCAAAAGCCGTATCAAATAAAAAATGCAAAAAATGATTTGTCTATTTCTACATTAGAAAAAGAGGAATATGATTTAAATATAACGGGACTGGTAAAGGAAAGATACTTTTTATACGTGCAACAACAAACTATATTAAAATCTATAACCTTATCCGCACAGGATGCTGAAAATATTCTTAAAATGGTGCGGTATAAATTTGAAAGAGGGGAAGAGACTTTGCTAAATTATAATAACGCTTCAATAATTTTTTCTAATCAAAATCAGCAAAAAATAGCGGCTGAAGCCGCATTGTTAATTGCCAAGGCACGTTTGGAGGAAATCATTGGAAAAAAACTAGAAGACATAAAATGAATCAGTTTTCACAATTTATACAACTCATTAAAAAAAGCTGGTATGTGCTAATTGGAATTCCGGTTATGGCTGTTGTTGTAACTTTTTTTTTAGTAGGGCATTTACCAAATCAATATGTATCACATATTAGGATTGCTACAGGCCTCGTTGAGCGATCAGATGAATTTTTAAAGTCGGAAAATAATGTTCAGGAATCTCAAATAAATCAGCAGTTTGGCAATATTATTCAACTAATAACTATACGCAAAGTTATCAACCGGGTTTCCTATCAATTGATAATTCACGATATAACGCAATCGCCCTATAGAAAGCCTAGTAATCTTTTCATGCAATTAAATTCATCCTCCCGCCAACATTTACTACAGGTTTGCAAGGAAAAATATTTAAATAATGAAGAACTTTCTCTTTGGAATAATGATGAAAAAGGTATTCAAAAGGTTATAGCTTCCATGGGCTACGATTATGAATCCGTTCTTAAAAATATATTAGTGTACAGGGTAGGAACCAGTGATTTTGTAGATGCGGAATTCACTTCTGATAATGCTGAATTATCAGCCTTTGTAGTTAATAATATTGCTAAGGAATTTTTGTCATATTATGGATCCATTATAAAGGAAAATCAAAATAAAGCGGTTTCATTTTTAGATAGCTTAGTAAGAGAGAAGGCTGCTGATATGAACAACAAAATGTTAGCATTAAAAAATTATAAAATCAGGAATAGGGTATTAAACTTACAGGAACAGGCTAAAAATTTATACGGACAAATAGCCGATATAGAAACAAAACGAGAAGTAGCAAAAAAAGATATTGATGCATATGGTGCTGCTTCAAAAGGAATTGATGACAAATTTGATCCGCAAAAAAGAAGGTATTTTGAAAGTGGACTGATAGATGCTAATCAATCTATTCTTATTACTAAAGAACAATTACAAAATGCCAATAATGAGTATATAAAAAGTGGTTTTGACCCTTTATTAAAAAAAAGGTTGGATTCATTGCAATCAATTTTAAGCTGGCACATCACCCAATCTACCGATAGATATATTAACAATCCACTTGCTACCAAAGATAATTTAGTAGCACAAAAATTAAATCTGGATGTAAATAAAGATTTGGCAAAAAACAGCATCAATTCTCTAAATAATGAAGTGAGCAGATTAAATAAAAAGGTAGATCAGTTGGTACCTTATGAAGCTTCTATTCAAGCATTTGAAAGCGATATTGATATTGCCAGTAAAGAGTATATTGAACTCTTGAGGAAATTTAACCAAACCAGCATGGAATCTAGCTTTTCCACCAAATTACGGTTGGTGGAAACTGGTATGCCCGGCGATGCTAAACCATCAAAAAAAATGTTACTTGTAGTATTAGCGGGGGTAGTAACATTTTTTATTTGTTTCGTATTACTCTTCATTTTATTTTATCTTGATGATACTATTAAGGATACCCAGCAATTAGCAAATGCGACAGGATATCCCGTTTTAGGTACCATAAATAATATAGATTATTCGAAGTTAAATTGGAATAACTTTTGGCATAATGGCGCACTTAGTAAAGAAGAACAAGCATTAAAAAATAACCTGCGATCGTTACGATTAGAAATAGAAAAAGAACTTTTGCCTGATAAAATTTTAGGTATTACTAACTTATCAACTGGCGAAGAGGCTTCATTTATTGCCAATGCTCTTACACAGGCTATAGCTGCTACTAATAAAAAGGTTTTATTAATACACACCGCTTATTCTCAAAATATTATCACCGCTGATAATGTAGCAACGCAATACATTGAAGATATCTTAAAAAGTACAGCAAACCCTTTGATGACAAATCAGGCTGTAACCATTATTCAGAGTAAAAATGATGCTACTTCCTTGCTAGAAATTGCTACTGAGGAAAAAATTAATGATACCTTAAGGTCGTGGAGCCATTCTTTTGATGTTATAATAATAGATATGGCATCTATGGAAAATAATAATAAATGTAAAGAGTGGTTATTATTTACAAATAAAGTAGTGGGTGTTTTTACTTTAAATACTGCGCTAAGTGGTTCTGTAAAAAATAATCTTAATTACTTGCACCAAGGAAAATCGACTTTATTAGGTTTTATTGCTACTTATAGTTGGAAAACAAAGAATGCTAAAATTAATAATGAAATTTAATGCAACAGCTACTTACATTAATATGGATTTTGTTGCAATTATTAATTGGGTTTAATTTAATATTACCCTTTATACTTTACCTATTATTTATAATTAGCAAAAAAAAAAATCATGTTATAACAATAACATCTCCAGAGCCAGATTATGCTATTATAGTTACAGCGTATGAACAAACTAGTTTATTGCCAGCAGTTGTTGATTCGTTATTAAGTGTAAATTATTCCAACTTTATTATTTATATAGTAGCCGACAAATGTGATATAACAAATTTATCTTTTAATAAAGAGAAAGTTATTTTACTTAGGCCTCCCGAAATAATAGCAAGTAATACCGGTTCTCATTTTTACGCCATTAATAATTTTATTCGCCAGCACGAAAGGCTTATCATTATTGACAGTGACAACCTGGTAGATAAGGAGTTCATACATCAATTGAATATATACTTTTCTAAAGGATTTAAAGCGGTGCAGGGTGTTAGAAAAGCAAAGAATTCAGAAACTACTTATGCCCACCTTGATGCTGCCCGTGATTTTTATTATCATTTTTATGATGGCGAAGTATTATTTAATATTGGATCATCAGCAACATTAGCAGGCTCAGGAATGGCTTTTACGGTTGACCTATATAAAAGTTCATTGAATCATCTAAATATTAAAGGTGCCGGTTTTGATAAAGTATTGCAATATCAAATAGTAAAGAATAAAAATAGAATTGCTTTTGCCAAAAAGGCCATTGTTTATGATGAAAAGACTTCTAATACAGATCAATTAGTTAATCAAAGAGCAAGGTGGATCAATACTTGGTTTAGATATTTTACTTACGGATTTCATTTATTAAAAAAAGGTATTCTTCAAAAAGACTGGAATCAGTTTGTATTTGGGCTGGTAATATTAAGGCCACCATTATTTATTTTTTTACTGCTGTCCATTTGCATGCTTACAGTAAACATGTGGCTTCAGCCCTTAGTTGCTTTAATCTGGCTAATTTTATTATTATTATTTTTCCTGAGTTTTATTATAGCACTTATTGTCGGCAAAGCCGATAAAGTAATTTATAGCGCATTATTAAGAGCGCCTAAATTTATTTTTTATCAACTGCTTTCTTTAAGGAAAGTAAAAAATGCGAATAGACATTCTATTGCTACTAAGCATCAATTTTTCGAAAAAAAAAAGTAAATTTTTTATCCTTAATAGTTTTTAAATGAGAATTTACCCTTTTAAAAAAAATGATCTAAAAAAGTATAGAGTCATAATGCCTCCATATCACAACATACCTCAGATGATTGCATTGATTTTTATTTTCACCAGTGTATTCTTTTTCTTTTTTAAACTATTATTTTTTTAATGATCAACCGCCGTTATTCTATACAGGAAATTTTTCACACTTTTATGCAACACTTAGGTGTGCAAAAAAAATCTATAATAAGGCATAAGTTCAAGCACCCATTAATTATTATTCTATTAATGTTAATAGGATTAATGGTAGCTATCTCCATATACAAATCAGGTTTAGTGGGAGGCGCCCTTTTATTAATCTGTTTTATAAGTGTACCCTTAGTTATATCAATTCTTCGATATCCACCATTAGGAATATTTATTATCATCATTTCTTCTTACCTAATTATGTTCCTTTCCAGGTTAGGAGTAAACTTTCCGCTGGGTACATTAATGGATGCTTTACAAGTATTAATGATTATAGGATTTTTTTTTAAACAAAAGATCGAAAAAAAATGGGAAATTTTTAAAACGCCCATAACCACGGTTATATTTATTTGGATAGGGTATAATATTTTACAAATTGCCAATCCGGCTGCAGAATCCCGACTGGCGTGGCTCTACACTATTCGCACCGTTGCCATCGTTATGCTGATGTATTTTATATTTCTATTCAATATAGGAAGCATTCAGCTTATTAGATCGATTATAAAACTTTGGATTGGCTTAAGCTTGTTTGCAGCATGTTATGCATTTAAGCAGGAGCATTTTGGCTTTTTCAATTTTGAAGAACAATGGTTAAATTCTGATCCCCTTTTAAAAACCTTATTGTTTATAGATGGACACTGGAGAAAATTTTCCATTTTTTCTGACCCTGTTACATTTTCATACAATATGGCTATAAGCAGCATTTTGTGCATTGCGCTTATTACCGGGCCAATAAGTGTTGCAAAAAAATTAATGCTATCCGTCTTCAGTTTATTTTTTTTAATAAATATGTTATACTCAGGTACCCGGGGTGCCTATGTATTAGTGCCTGCAGCATTAATACTTTTATGTATTTTAATGTTTAATAAAAAGATTTTATTGTTTTCAATTATAGCCGGTATAGGTTTAATTTTTTTGATTTTTACTCCTACTAATAATTCAAATATCCTTCGTTTTCAATCAGCTTTTAGGCCCTCGGAAGATGCTTCGTATAAAGTGAGAAAAATTAATCAAAAACGAATACAACCCTTTATTCAGTCGCATCCATTAGGAGGAGGATTAGGGGCTACAGGTACGTGGGGGGCTCGTTTTTCACCCGGATCTTATTTATCAACCTTTCCACCAGATAGTGGTTATGTAAGAATTGCGGTAGAATTGGGATGGGTTGGATTATTGCTATTTTGTATTTTGATATTTGTAATATTGAGGCAAGGGGTACTAAATTTTTATTTAATTAAAAATCCAGAATTAAAATCATATTGCCTGGCAGCTACTTTGGTAATATTTTGTTTACATATTGGTAATTACCCTCAGGAAGCTATTGTACAATATCCCTCAAATATTATTTTTTACCTGGCTATTAGCCTCATCAGCATTTCAAAACATTTAGATGAAAAATCAGGAGGCCTTCATGAATAACAAAATAATTGCAAACAGAGACATAATAATAGTGGGCTTGCAACCCTGGGACACTGCCATTGGGAGCAATTGTAAAGATCTTGCTCTTGAGTTTAGTAAAAATAACAGAGTGCTATACGTAAATAGCCCATTGGACATAAATACAATTTTTAGTGGTAGAAATGAGGCATTAGTAAAAAAAAGGATCAATTATTTAAGGGGTAAAAAAGATAATCTTCAGGCATTAACCGATAATCTTTGGGTGTATTATCCCGATACAATATTGTTGTCCATAAATTGGGTTAGCAATCATTCAATATTCAAATTCTTAAACAGATTGAACAATAAATTACTATCCCGTTCTATAAAAAAAGCGATGCTCAAATTAAACTTTAGCAATATTATTTTATTTAACGACAATGATATTTTTAGAGGTTTCTATCTTAAGGAATTATTACCAGCACACACAAGTGTTTATTATTCAAGAGATTTTTTACTTGCAGTTTATTATTGGAAGAAGCATGGAATCTCATTGGAACCAAAACTAATTGAAAAAAGTGATGTATGCGTAGCAAATTCAACGTATTTAGCTGACTATTGCAAAAAGTATAATACTAACTCATTTTATGTTGGACAGGGTTGCGATCTTACATTATATGCTGAATCAAATGCAGGGGAGTTTAGGCCAGCAGATATAAGAAATTTAAAATATCCAATAGTGGGCTATACCGGCTTTTTAACGACTTTACGTTTAGACCTACAAATACTACTTAATATTACAGAAACGAGACCGGATTGGAATTTTGTTTTAGTAGGTCCTGAAGATGATGATTTTAAAAGAAGCATACTTCACCAACGAAAGAATGTGCATTTTTTAGGAGCTAAAAAACCAGAGCAACTTCCGGCCTATATTGCCGCCTTTGATGTATGTATTAACCCACAAATTGTTAATGAGGTAACTATAGGAAATTATCCACGCAAAGTGGATGAATATTTAGCTATGGGTAAACCTGTTGTGGCAACCAATACTCCTGCAATGTCCATCTTTAAAAAACACGTTTACCTGGCAGAAAAAGATGATTATATTGGGTTAATTGAAATAGCATTGACAAAAAACAATGATGAAGCTAAAGAAAAACGTAAAGCATTTGCAGGTTTACATACCTGGGAAAATAATACAAATGAGATTTACAAAGCTATTAATTATGTAGAAGGTAAACTATCTGCTAAAGATAATCTTTAGAATATCTGTAGCAGAAGGTGCCGCCTAATAAAAGTAGTGCTACGCTTTTCACAAGCAAAAATCCTGATATCACTAAAACCCATTTAGTTTAAAAAAAATTTAAGATTTTGAAAAATAGTATTTGTAGTTGTGGATCGAAAAGCCATGGGTAATTTTTGATTACTTTTCAAATTCATATGCAAATAGCTTAAGTGTATTCCTACTTAACGGTTAATCTTTATAAACCTGGAAAATAATTTTGTCCATAAATCGCTACCTATCTTTTTCAATAATACCCGGTCGTACCAGGGTATAAACCTCCAATAACCTTTGTAATTTAAAATCCATCTTATGATCCCCTTAATATCTCTCTTGTAAAAACTTCTCCTGAGGTCTTTATGAAAGAGTGCCACTTCTATACTTTTTCCTTCGGGCATGCAAATAGGTTCTTTTAATAGGGCTATCTGATTTTTGACCAGATTTTTAATTGCAATCGAAAAGTCAGTATAGGTAAATCTACCCATTGCAACCCATGAGGTGGGCCTTATATCAGCCTCAATCAAGTAATATTGATTGTTTGCTTTTGAGTGGATATATGCAATATTTGCAAAACCATTAATCCCAAGTTTCGCCCCCAATATTTTTAGTTCGTTTCCAATTGATGTATTGCTTAGGTATTTTCTTCGTGTAGAATAAGTGAACCGGTCTTTATCATGTGTTAAGATTTCCGACACCCCATAACAAAGCAGCAGACCTTTGTAAAAAAGCGCTTCAACCGGGTATTCTTTACCTACTATGTACTGCTGAATTAAAATAGATGTTTCAGTTGCCTGTTTAATAGATTCATTTAATTTGGAAGCATTTTCACAAAAATGCATTCCTTTGCCTCCCCAGCTAAAATCAGCCTTAATAACTACAGGAAAGTTTAATTGGTTTATTTCATCTTTACTAAATGCACCATTGTCGGCAATAATGGATTTTGGTGAAAGAATTCCATTTTGTTCACATACGGTAAACAGCCCATATTTGGAGCTGAGCATTTTTTTGTTTTCAATTTTGGTTAAAGGAAGAATTTTTTTAAAAGTATTTTCATCTGTAATGCAATCGTTCATCAATTTAATAATTGTCTCATCGCCCAATAAAATCCAATCATACTGGCCGGAAGTTCCAAGCGCAATTACCTGCTTTTGTATTTCATTAATATTTTCTGAACGCTCAATCCAATAGTCAAAAAATTTATTTGACTTAACCCACGCATCTTTTGAACTAAAAATGGTAACGGTGCAACCTCCTTTTTTTAATACGAACGGAATTTCTGCCAGTGTATTCCAATTATCAAGGCAAACGACTAATACTTTCAATGCAATTTTTTTGTTTTTCTTTCCCGCCTTTTTTTGAATCTGCCAAGCAACTGAAAGAAAACGATGATTATTGTTCATTGGCATTACTACAGCCATTACCTATTGTCGGCATCCCTAAATGGCTTTATCAATAATGTTGATTAGAGCAATCTTTCTCATTAGGCAACATTTTTATAGATAAGAATGAGGCATCAAATTATTTGCAAATATAAGGAATCACTATAAAGTTATAGTGGTCAACCAAACTATTAACAGGTTGATAGAGTTATCACTGCTTACCGGTTGTATATTCGCGGAAATTGCTAATTTGAACCTTCGCTCTGTTCAGAAAGGCATTCCAGATACTACCATCATCGAGCAGGCGCCGCGGCGAGGTAAATACTCGGGCTGACCTATTTGTAACCCTTTTTAACCTGCCTTTCGTTTTTAGGTTTAAAGCCATACGGCCATCTTCTGCTTCATTATGGTAGTCGCTTCCAACAATATTGCTGTAAACACGTTTGCCACTCACTCTAAACCCCCCTGTATTTCTGCCCACTTCTGTTATAAAACCCATATTAAAGCCAAACACGTTTAGAAACTCTCGGTTCTTTTTCCTTATCAGCACAAATACCCCGGCAAGTTTTTCATAAAAAATCAGGCCGATACGGCTTTTGCCTTCGGGCGGAATAAATGAATGGCAACCATAAACTCCTGTAATGCCTTTGTCTTTTTCCATTGGCGCCACCATCAGGCCTATCCAGTCAGGGGGATAAAAAGTATCGGAATCGGCGCATAAATGGTATTTGCCTTTGGCCATATCAAGACCCATTTGCCGTGCATGAGGAGTTCCTTGTTCAGGTTGTAAATAATTGCGTACACCCAAAATTTCCAATACTTCCTGAGTGCGATCTGTAGAGTTATTATTAATGACAGCAATCTCCACTTTATATTTTGTTTTATTAGAAGCCAATGATGATAAAGCTCTATAAATATTATTTTGTTCATTCCAAGCAGGAATCATAATAGAAACATCGGGTTCAGAATGTTGAAATTGAGAAAGACGATATCGCAGATCTTCCACTTCATTAGGTGAGAGGTCATCAAAGTTTTTCCCTTCAAATGAATGTAATTTTACCCAATCAGGTATGCTGAAAAATGCCATTTATTTCATTTTTTAAAGTGATAATCAAAGTTGAATTTTACATTACGGTACACGTTTCTAATAGCAGTTATAAAAATATTGTCACTGTTTCGAAGTTGGTTTCTTGTCATTGTA
Source organism: Ferruginibacter sp. (assembly GCA_046595965.1). Lineage (GTDB taxonomy): Bacteria > Bacteroidota > Bacteroidia > Chitinophagales > Chitinophagaceae > Ferruginibacter. The sequence goes on along the minus strand of JBKJSJ010000045.1, from coordinate 3,806 downwards.
CTGGGTTCTTCTTCAGAATTTTCCTGATGAAAGAGTGATTTATAATCATCAAAAAAAATTGCTTTCCCTTTTTTTTGCAAAAAATTCATCATCATTCGGTATTCTGTAGCATCACCTTTTATTCCTTCCTTATACCTGCCAAATTTTTTCAAAAAATTACTCCTTCGTAAATGAGGATGATCGCTGTACATATAAAATTTACGGTATCCCGGCTTCCACCACTTAAATTCCATTTCAGCAAATCCATCCCTTAAAGGTTTTAGGTAGGGAAATTTGAAGTAGGCGTAAAATCTCGCCATATCATAAACTGGCTCCTGTTCTAATATGTTTATGGCGGAGCCAAATGCTTCTTTAAATACAGGTTTAGGAACAAAATCTTCCTGCACATATAAAGTATAAGTAGTTGTTATTTCATCCTGACCTTTGTTGATATTATTGCCTAACCCTTTATTGTGAGTGGCAGTAATTAATTTAAAATTATATACCGCTTTCAATTCATTTAAGATTTCCAGATTATCTTGTTTACTTCCGTCATCGCTAACTACAATTTCTTCGAATTCAATATTTAAATTTTTAAAAGATTTCAATAATCTATGCAATGAACTGCTGCGGTTATAATGACTAATCAGCAGTGTACAATTATGGTAAGTATTTATAAGCATCTAAGCCAATGTTTAAGTTAATAAAATTATTTTGACAATAAAGAACTTTATAAGTTAAAAACACCATATTTTTAAATTCCTAGTTCTATATATAAAGATTTTTTAATGTTTTTATTTAGTAAATTTATTATAACTGATGGAAAAAACAACAATTTATATTTTAGGAAACTATAGGGTAGGTGCCGCTGATGGATTGGCGGAATTTAATTATCAAACAGTACGTGTTTTAAAAAATGATTTTGATTTTCATTTTATTGAATTTGATAATTGTAAGGACAAATATCATTATAATGATCATAATGAAGATGGTTTTACCATACATTTATTTGGCATAAAAAATATTTCTTCCTTTAATTATTCGCCCTTATTTAAATCATGGCTACAACAATTAAAGTCCGACAAGGTTTTATTTCATTTAAGTCATATTTACAATTTGCGGAATTATAATATAGCAAAGTTACTTGTCAAATTTAATATCCGCTACATTATCACGCCTCATGATTCATTTGTTTATGCAGATAGTTATCAAAATAAAATGCCTTTTTTAAAAAGGATATACAGACGATGGTTTATTAAGACCTTTGATAAATATGTTTTTGATCACGCAGTTCTTATACATGGCATTTCAAAACAGTGTAGTTTATGTATACGAGGGTTGACAAATACACAGATTTTAGTAGTTAGTAATCAGGTAAAAGACATTAATATTCCCTTTGATTTTGAAGCAATAAAAGATCAGGTATGTTTTATAGGTCGCTTCGATATTTATCGAAAGGGAATAGATATAGCGCTACAGGCATTTAGTATTTTTAAACAAAAAATAAAAGATAAAACAGGTTTCCAATATTTATTGATAGGCCCAGCAGATAAACGGGCACTGAATGAGGTTAATAAAATTTGTTCAGACATGAAATTAAATATTCCGGAAGACGTAGTATTACCAGGAAAATTACCAGAATTAGAAAGAAATAATAATTTGGCAGCGTCAAAAATCTATATGCAATTATCCCGTACTGAGGGTTTTGGATTAAGTATAGCTCAGGCATTATCTTGTTTTAAACCTGTTATAATTTCAAAAGAAATTCCTATAAATGATACTATTGCATTTCACAATGCGGGGTTTGTTGTAAATAATGCCAAAGAGGCCGCTGTTGCAATGGAAAAAATTATAAATTTGTCTGAAGAAGCATACTTGAAATTGGCTTATAACGCAAGAAATTGCTATGAGAAAGAATTTCATCCCTCAATTATAAAACCTCTTCTTTTAAATTTATATAATACAGCTCTTGCGACTTAATATCTTAAACATTACCGATAAATTATTAATTCTAATAAAAAGTAATAATTTTTTATCCCTTACTGGTAATGGAATAATGGCCATAATGAATATGTTCACCCTTGCAATTCTTTACAGATACCTGTCTGTTGTTGATAATGGTGCGTGGATTTTTTATCAGACAGCCATTATTTTAATTGACACTTTCCGTACCGGTATGCTGAATACTGCTGTTGTTAAAATGTATGCTGGTGTTACCAAACAAAGAGGCAAAGAGGTCATTGGTTCTACTTGGTTATTAGCAGTAATAATCAGTAGTATATTTATTATCTTAAGTATCCCGGCTTATTTTTTTTTAAATGTTATAGATAATAAAGGTCTGATTATTTTCTTTAAATATTTAGCTGTCAATTTATTTTTTTCTATGCCAACATTAATTGGCCTATGCAAAGCTCAGGGAGAAATTAGATTTGATAGAATTATGTATTTACGGATCGCTAATAATGGTTTATTTCTTCTCTTTATTGTTATACTGGCTTTAATAGGAAAAATTGATTTACAGAGTATAATTTATGCTAATTTAATAGCGATAGGGTTGGCCGCATTATTGTCACTATTAAAAGGATGGTCAGGAGTACAGTATTTTAAATTTCGTACCTGGCAGTGTGTAAAAGAAATTTTTCATTTTGGAAAATTTACAGTGGCCACATCCATAAGCTCCAGCCTATTTAGGGTAACAGATACGTTTATGATAAATTTTTTGCTTGGCCCTGCGGCCCTCGCAATCTACAATCTTGGTCAGCGATTGATGGAAATTGTAGAAATACCATTGAGAAGCTTTACAGCGACCGCAATGCCTGCACTTTCTACAGCATTTAATCAAAATAACAAAGATGAGTTTATAAACATTTTGAAAAAAAATACAGGGGTGATAACAATCCTTCTTATACCATTGTTGGCGGCAGGATTTATTTTTGCAGACTTTGCTATTGGTTTAATTGGTGGTGGAAAATATAGAGGGACAGAAGCTGCAAACGTATTTCGTGTTTTTGTTACATTCGCCTTGTTATTTCCTGCAGATAGGTTTTTGGCAATAAGCCTTGATGCCATACACAAGCCCAATATAAATTTAATAAAAGTAGTGTGTATGTTATTTATTAATCTAATAGCAGATTACATAGGAATTTATATTACCGGAAATGTTTATGGAATTGCCATAGCGACTCTTTTTCCTATTTTATTCGCAGTAATGATAAGCTATTGGTATTTAAAAAATAATTTTGTTCAGTATAATTTTTGGAGCAATTATTCTGTAGGGTTTACAACAATCCAACAAAGTATCAGGCAATATAGGTCAAGAAAAACGTTACCTTAAATCATCAACCGATAATTAATACTTATTCAAAAGTTAAAATACACTTTATCACATCCATTCTGACTTTTATCACCTTAACTGAATCATCTGTGATTTTGGTTCATTATTTACGCTCAGTAATGATTAATCTATATTTTTATTGCTACCACATCTGGCAGCATTTTGAAAAGCTACCTTGGCTCTTCCTGCCGCTAATTTGTATAACTTATCACTTAAATAGATTTGCAGCTTTAATGGTAAACTTTTGATATTTTTATACAAAATATAAATTCATTTAGTCGTGAAACTTGTTTCAATAATAACAGTAAATTTTAATTACGAGTTTCTTACTGAGGAATTGCTCGCTTCAATTTCAACTTTTAACGATTATGAACAGATTGAGATTATCGTTGTTGATAATGGCAGTAGCGAAAATCCAATTCCAAAATTGGCACTGCATTTCCCTCATGTTACTTTTATACGTTCTGAAATAAATCTTGGTTTTGCAGGTGGA
>JBKJSJ010000039.1:0-13500 GCA_046595965.1 Ferruginibacter sp. | reverse complement strand
TGGGGAGGTTCGTAAACAAATAAATGATTTTACTGCAAGGGCAGGAAAAGATTTGCCTAAGGAAATAAAGCAACAGGCAGATACCATCAACAAACAAATGACGGTTATTGAAGAAGCCCTTCATCAAACCAAAGCTAAAAGCGGGCAGGATGTGTTGAATTTTCCTATAAGGTTAGATGATAAAATAAGTGGCTTATACGATTTTGCCGGCAGCGGAAATGCAGCGCCCGCCAGGCAGGTTAAAGAAGCATTTACAGAACTGGCCGCACAAACTGATGTGCAATTGAATGCGTTAAAAAAATTACTGGAAGTGGATGTAGTAAAATTGAATGTTTTAATCAGGGAGAAAGCATTACCGGTTATTGGTTTAAAAAAGGATTAAAATTTTTACTGATGTAACTATCATCACAAAAAAAATTTAAGATAAACAGGAAAGCAAAACACTTTTAATACTTACACATAAAGGCCAGGAAACATTTCCAAGGCAAAACAAGGATTTTGGTATAGAAAATTTTGAAAAGGAGCGGCATCATGTTACTTATTCTTTTCTAAAAGGATGCCTGGAGCTGGTAGCTAAATAAGTGCAGCCTGCTATTTTTAGTTGGGCTATATATGTTGGGTAATAAATATCCCATATTAATCTGGATAGATTATTGTACCCAATAATAGACAATCAGCCGGCCTGCCGGCCTATCTTTTAACCCAACAACCAATTGAATGAAGCACACCATTAAACCGCTAAGCTTTTTATTTTTTGTGACAATTTTATTTGCCGCTTCCTGCACACAAAATAAAACCACCACGCTGGAACAAACCGAAATTAAAACCATGGACTCTACTTCCAAGAGCCTGAAGGAGACTTCTGAAAAACTGGAAGATCAAACTAAAAAAGTAGAATCCTCCCTGGAAAAATTAGATACAGAATTTAAAGACAGCAACTAAAAAAAATAGTATGAAAAAGCAAATAAAAATTTTAAGTTTTTCTTTTCTATTAGTTGCGGCAGTGGCACTTACTGCCTCTACTCAACAGGGAAAAAGCAATAAGGACCATAAGGAACAACAACAGCACAAAGGCAATGGTCAGGATAAAAAGGGCAATGCTGATAAAGCAAACAAAGGAAATTCCGGCAATGATAATAATGAAGGAGCGCAAGGAAAAATGAATAAGAGCAACAACAATGGACATAAGGACAATAAAGGAAAAAACGAAATGCATACGAATGGCAATAATAATATGCATGAAAATAAAGGAAAGGATAACAACATGAACCATGGCAACATGGGTAATGGTAACGATGAATATGGTTATAACTGGAACAGGGAGAATTTTAAAGACCGCAAAAAATTTAAAAATCAGGATAAGGTTACTATCTGCCATAAATTTAACCGTGTTGGTGAAGATGCGGTAACTATAAATGTTTCGGCCAATGCTGCAAAAGCGCACATGAATCATGGTGATGTAATGGGCACTTGCCCTGCTATAACAGGTAATCGCAGGTTCAGTGATATTTTTATGAGAAACAGAACAGATTATTACAATAATCTTCAGAATGGCCAGGAGCAGGTGTATTACAGCAGGTCAATATTAGATTATGCATTATTGCGGCTGGCCAGCTCCCGTTTGCAATTAAATAACATGCAAAATAATAACATGCCGGTGGCAGATATACAACGCAAACAGGGCACTGTGGTAGAGCTGGAGCAAAATGTATCGCTTTTGCAAACTGTGCTTGGCGTAGCAGCCAACCTTGTGGCCAGTAAATTTCAATAACAATTTAAGAATATTATAAATTTATGGGCCGGTGAAAACCGGCCCATAAATTTTGTGTATGTGTATCTGAAAATATCTTTTAATAATGTTTGGGAGATGGTATAAAATAAATTTATTGTTGGATGAAAAGATTGTGTAGGTTGATTAGCTTATATTGAAATTGTATAATTTTTTTTAGTATCACTGCCAGGGCTATTTATATTTTACCTGGCAGTTCCATCGGCATACAAATCTGTTAATTGTTCTATACTATCTTTAAGGGTACCGGATGCTTCATCAAAAAAATGATCCTTCATTTTTTTTGAAGCCTTGTTGTCTGTAGATTTTTTTATGAGGTCTTGAATGGGATCTAAGTGATTAAAAAAAACGGGTGTATTTTTTTCATAAAAGCTATTCTCTGCTTCTATGGTTTTTAAAAGATCTTCATAAGCTGAAACAATACTGTAAATTTCTTTTACATTATCAGCAGAATGCCTGCGGGGAATGCTGTTGAATAATGCTTTTAGTGCGGTTGTTGTTGCGTTCATAAATGATATGCATGGTATTAAACAAATGTACAGCTATGAAAGCAGCGGTGCAGGATTAATCTTCGAATCTGTGGCAAAAAAATTAAAATGGTAATTTTCAAAACCTTTTTTGGATACCTAAAAAAATCTCCCTCTGTAAAAGATATCAATTTATATACGCTGCTATTTTCTCTAACAGTTCTTTCATTTCAAATGGCTTGGCCAAAAAATCATCGGCCCCGGCTGCTAACGCAGAACTCCTGATATCTTCGCTGGCAGATATCAGGAGTATAGGAATTTTGCAGGTGTGTGGCTGTAGTTTTAATTGTTTGCAAATATCCCGGCCATCTACACCAGACATCCAGATATCCAGCAAAAGCAGGTCTGGCAAATTCTCATTTAGTTTTAATAAGGATGCTCCATTTAATGTGCTGCTCACTTCATAGCCTTCAAACTGGAGCATCATAGAAAGCGAATCTACGATACCCTCATCATCATCTGCTATCATTACTTTTTTAATATCATTCATAGAGTAAAATTTATTGTACGGGATGTACAACTTAGATTACATCCAGGGATTTTTCTTTGCGGTAAGGTTTATTTTTTTTTATAAAGTGGCAGAGCAAAACAAAAAGTAGATCCTTTTCCTGCGTTACTTATTACCCAAATTCTTCCGGCTTCCCTTTTTATAATTTCCGATGAAATATATAATCCCAATCCCAACCCTGGAAAAGTGTGCTGCATATCGCCGCTTACCCTGTAAAACTGTTCAAATACATTTTCCAGTTTGTCTTCCGGAATTCCTATTCCATAATCCTCTACACAAAGAACAACTTCGTTGTTTTCCATAGAAGTTGTAATAATTATTTTATCTGCAGACGGAGAATATTTAATGGCATTGGTTATTAGATTGGTAATAACCTGGCTGATGCGTTCTTTATCGCCATATACATAACCTGTTTTACTAAAATTTTCTACCAGTACATGCTTATCTGTCGTGCGCTGCAAATCTATCAGCAAGTCTTTTACCATGGGATTAAAATCAAAAGCTGCATCATTAAACTGCAGCTTGCCCGAATTAATTTTGGTTACATCCAGCAGATCGCCAATTAGGTTTGTTAAGCGTTTTATCTGTGCGTCCATCCGGTTCATCATCATCGCTTCTTTTACATAGCCTTTTTTTAGCAGCATTTTTTCCAATACCTGTGCATAGCCTTTAATGCTGGTAACAGGAGTTTTTAGTTCATGACTGGCTATGCCAATAAAATCGTCTTTTTGCTGCTGCAGATTTTTTTGTTCTGTAATATCCACGCATGCACCAATATATCCGGCTAAAGTTCCATTTGTAGAGTATTGCGGCTTACCCGTGGCAATGCACCAGTGAATAGTACCATCTGCATGATGTATGCGAAATTCAACTTCGTAGCGGTTTCTTGCAGTAAGATCCTGAATAAATTTATCAGCAGCTTTTTGCTTGTCTTCTTCTACAATAGGGCGAAGCCAGCCATCGCCCATGCACTCTTCATAGGTATATCCACTCCAATCTACCCAGGTTTGATTTACATAATTAATAGAACCATTTTCATCGCTCATCCACAGTGCTGTTGGCGTGGCAGAAGTAATATTTCTCAGCAGCAGTTCACTATCTGCCAGAGCTTGTTTGGCCGCCAGTTCGGGGCGCAAATCCCGCATTACGGCACCAACAGCAAGTGGCTCACCAGATACCGGGTCATCTATGCGGAAACAGTTATTAAACACCGGGAAAATTTCGCCGGTTTGCAGGTGCTTTACCAGCATAGTTCCACTCCATCTGCCTTTTTCCATCACCACAGAAACTACTTCTTTTTCTACCTGTTCAAAATCCTGGGGTGCATGCAATTCTTTTATATGAATTTTTGTAACCTGTTCTATATTTTCAAAGCCCAATAAATTTCTGCCTGCTTCATTAATATAGGCATTAAATCCATTGAGGTTTAATATCGACATCAGGTCCACACTGTTTTCTACCAGGCTTATTAGTTTTCTTTGTTCATCCATTGTTTTGCGCTGGGCTGTACTATCCAGCAATATGCCTGGTATTCTGATAGCTTTTCCGGCTGCATTGTAGAATACTTTTCCTTCTACCCTTACCCAATGAATAGACTCATCTTCCCAGATTATCCTGCACTCATATAATAACTTTCCCGAAACAAGTGCTTCTTTATGAGCGGCTTCCCTGATAGCAAGGTCATCTTTGTGAAATACATTAATATATTCAGCTCTTGTTACGGGATGTTCAAAACCAAAAATATGGGCAAACTGCTCGGAAGTTATCAATTCGCCCGTTACCATGTCCAGGTCAAAAGTGCCTAAATCTACTGCATCTATCGCAAGCCTTGCCCTTGCCTCGGCTTCTTCCAATTTGTTCTTGGCATTTACAAGTTCTGTTACTTCTGTGGCTACAGCTATCACCCCGGTTATACTCCCATCCGTGTCCCTAAAGGGTTCATAAACAAAGTTGAGGTGTACGGTTTCCAAAACGCCGTTTCTTACCAATGGAGCAGTTAATCCTTTTCCTTTAAATGATTCGCCTGTTAATCTTACTTTATCCAGCAAGGCTTCAAAACCAATACCTTTTGCCTGGTTCAGGGTTTCAAAAATGGGTTTACCAATTAATTCCTCCGCAGTTTTTCCATACAATTCGCACAGGGGAGGATTAATAAGATCAACTAAATAATCGGGTCCTTTAAAAATGGCAATACCCACCGGAGCCTGCATGAAAGTAGAAAACAATTGCTCCTGCTGATTTTTAATAGCTTCCTGCGCTGCTTTTTCCCGTTCGCCCACCTTATATAATTCGGTAACATTTTCAGGAGAGTGAATGAGATAAATAACTTTTCCTTCATCATCTATTACCGGTGTGTTACTGGTGGTCCAGTAGCGTTCCTCAAAATCAGCACTACCGGGTATAGGAATATCATAGCGGTAATTACAAATTATATGAGGTACTTTATTTTTAATGGCCTCCTGGAAAGAAAAAATAACACGTTCTATATTTTTAGAAACATTGTCTGTAGGGTTGGCCGGAAAAACGCCAAACACCGATTTTCCTATCAGTTCATCCCGGCTGCTATTGGTAGCAGTTAAATACGCATAGTTTACATCCAGCATGGTATAGTTTGGGGCATCTGTGGCTATAATAAGCATGGGCACCTGGCTATTGTGGAAAATGTCTTTGTACCCATGACCCGGAAATTTTGCTTCCATAAAAACTTCTGGTTAATGACGGTTAGTTACTTAGCCCGTTTAACTACTCTAATGATACATGATTAAAGTTGATAAATAAATGGAACTAAATAATTTTACAATTAATAAAATAAGCACATCAAATATCTAACCAGACATTTTAAATAATGATTGAAAAAAGTGGAAAAGAATATTTTATGCCTGAAATATAAAATTAATATCATTTTATTTATATTTAAAAAACAAATATTGTATTCAATCATTTTATTTTTAAATTAATTGAAGAGTATTTAATCACAGGTAAGGGTAGCCGCAGTTTATAGTTGGGCAAGGGTTTACAAAAGGGCCAGTTATAACAAACGGAATTTCATTTTGAATCAAGGTGTGGTGGCTTTGGCAAATAACAATTGCACTAAACATAAAAGCGTATCAGTACTGGTTGCCTCTTTACAATTATTACAATAAAGTTTCAAATAAATCCGTTCATGAGTAAATAATATTTTTTTCAGAAAATTTTTATATGCAGTTAAACGGCTTAGAGTAATAAAAAATTTAAATGCAATAATCCCTTTATAAGTTAAAAAACAGGAAGGGTTGTTTGTTTGGGCATTAAAAGTTAGCTTTGTGCCACAATATCAGATAAACCATTTTTTTTAATAGTTTGTAGGACAAGACCATCAGATCAGCAATAACCAGTAGAAAATCTAAGAATCCAGGAAGATCAAATCCCGCCAGATAAAGTCGTGCATACGTGTAAAACCAACATTTTACGTATGAAAAACCTATTGTTCACTGCAGCATTTATTATTTCATTATCAGCCAGCAGTACCCATGCTTTAGCACAGCCTTCTTTAAAGTTTGTAGATGGAATAGAATTTAACCCGGATATGAATGAGTACGCCTCATTGATGCTGATGCCATTAATTAGTAAAAGCACGTCTATTAAAAAAATGGCTTCCTTATCCTCAAGCACATTTAAACTGGCTACAGAGGCCTGCAAAAAAATGCAGTTTAAGTATGCACAATTGATGGATACAGAAATAGAAGCAGTCAGTAATTTTACTTTATTTAAATTTATAGATGAGTGGTGGAGGACCAAATACCGTTTTGGTGGCAGCAGCAAAAAAGGAATAGACTGCAGCGGGTTAACTGGTTTGTTATTAGGTTCTGTATATGCTGTTACCTTACCAAGGACTGCCCGTGAGCAATATGCTAAAAGTATAAAAATATTAAGGGGCCAATTATCAGAAGGCGACCTGGTTTTTTTTAATACAAGGGGTGGAGTGAGTCATGTAGGCGTTTATCTTAACAATAATTACTTTGTACATGCCAGTGTGGGCAGTGGTGTTACAATCAGCAGCCTAAATGATCCTTACTATAACAGTAAATACATTGGAGCCGGCAGAATGATGCAGACCGGAGCTTGCAATTAAAAATATTTTCATTAAAATAATCAACAGGATAACATAATGTTATCCTGTTTTTTTTATTCAGCATTTTTAGTCTCCACATAAAAATTTCTGTTTACTTTAAAGCTGTGTTTATCGTAGTTTTTTGGTTGAATCATTTTCTTCCAACCAGTAGTTGGGTATATCCATTTTTCTTTTTTTGAAAGGGCAGTTGTAGAAATTTTTACCGGCAGGTTAAATCCTTCTACACAATTGCTCCATTTGTAGTGTATATGTTTGCCCAGGTTTTTATATAACAGTACGGGAACTTTAATGGTGCGCAGGTATTGGTTAAAAATGGGCGATAAATCTTTGCCTGTTTGCTGGCTAATATAATTTTCAACCTGTGCGGTAGTTAAGGTTTGATGGTAAAATGTTTTATTGAGTCCACGCAGTATCCTCCTGAATTTTTCATCATCATTTACCAACTGGCGGATGATGTGCAGCATATTACCTGCTTTGGAATACATGTCGGTGCTGCCTTCTTTGTTTACTCCACTTACGCCTATAACCGGGATATCATTTGCAATATTTTTCCTGCTTCCTATTAAATAATCGTTGCCAGCTTCGTTGCCATACCAGTACCCGGTAAAAAGCGTTTCGCTGTAGTTGGTAAAACCTTCGTGTACCCACATATCTGCAATATCGATGGTAGTAATATTGTTTGCAAACCACTCATGCCCGCTTTCATGCACAATAATAAAATCCCATTTTAATCCCCACCCGCTGCCAGAAAGATCCCTGCCCAGGTATCCATTCTGGTAGCCATTGCCGTAAGCCACAGCACTCTGGTGTTCCATGCCAAGGTGTGGAGCTTCCACAAGTTTATAACCGTCCTCATAAAAAGGGTAGGGACCAAACCAATGTTCAAATGCTTTCATCATCCGGGTAGCATCTCCAAATTGTTTTTTAGCTTTATCAAGGTTATCATTCAGCACCCAGTAATCCATATCCAGGTTTCCTTTTTCGCCTTTATAGGTTTCATTAAAATGACTGTACTTTCCTATGTATGGAACAATATTATAATTGTTGATAGGATTTTTTACTTCCCAATTGTATTGCGTAAAACCATTGCCGAACGATTGTTTGTTTATCATTCTACCATTGCCAACAGCTATCAAACTATCGGGTACTATAATACGAAGTATAGCGCCACTATCAGGCTCATCGCCCTGGTAATCTTTGCAGGGGTACCAAACGCTGGCACCTAAACCCTGGCAGGCCACGCTCATCCATGGATTTCCGGCTTTATCTTTTTTCCATATCCAGCCACCATCCCATGGTGGGCGGATAGCTTCCCTTGGTTTGCCATGAAAGTAAACCGTAATGGATGCAGGCCCAGGCTTTATTTTATACATGGCCGCAGGGTCTCTCAGTTCTGCCCAATACACATTCTCCTCCCTGGTAATATTTAAAGAACGTACTTCATAAATAATGCTATCTATCATCATGGGTTCCTGCATATCTATCTGCATCAGTTTGGCACCCTCATCATAAAAACGGATAATGTTTTTCCCCCTGATGGTTTTAGCTATATAATCCGGTTGTACGGTAATATCGTAGTGCAGTACATTCCACCCTATGCGGCCCGGGCCATTGCTGCCTCTCAGCGTATCCTGCCGGGTAAAAATTTGTTTTTTATTAAGAGGCTGAGCATAGGAATGAACGGTGGAAACATCACAAAGAATCAACAGTAAAATAATCTTTATACGCCCAATAATTTTTTCATTCATATTCTATTTTTTTATACAGCTAAAATTAGCCATTAATGGTGAAACGGATGAAGCCATAAATGATAAAAGGTATTTGCATTGCTTTGCATAAATTTAGGTTTAAATAAGAAAAATGGATTTTAAAAAAGAACAGGCGTTTTTTATTTTATTGTGGTTGTATTTTGTACTGCTGTTTGTTTCATCCTGTGCATCCCGCAAGCATAGCAATAAAAAAATATTCCGGTACAATGAATCAAGCGGCATAGCATCGCTGGATCCTGCTTTTGCAAAAAACCAATCAGTAATGTGGGCGATACACCAGTTATACAATACATTGGTAGAGGTAGATGAAAACCTGCAGATTAAACCATCGCTTGCCAGCCACTGGCAGTTTAGTGCAGATAAACGCAGCATTGTTTTTAACCTTAGAACCGATGTATATTTTCAGGATGATGCGGCATTTACCAATGGCAGGGGAAGAAGAGTAACTGCACAGGATGTGCAATATAGTTTACAGCGCATACAGGATAAAAACACCGCCAGTCCTGGTGCATGGATTTTTAATAACAGGGTAGATACACTGCATCCCTTTGTTGCAATTAATGATTCCACTTTTCTTTTAAAATTATTAAAACCCTTTCATCCCATTCTTGGTATTCTCAGTATGCAGTATTGTTCTGTGGTGCCCAAGGAAGCTGTGCAAAAATACGGCACCGATTTTCGCCGCCACCCGGTGGGCAGCGGACCATTTAGTTTTGTAGCCTGGGAAGAAGGGCAGGCCCTGGTATTGAAAAAGAATGCACACTATTTTGAAAAAGACAGCAGCGGCTATGCGTTACCGTATCTTGACGGAATTAAAGTAAGTTTTTACGACAGCAAAGCCACAGAGTTCCTGGAGTTTCGCCAGCAGCGGCTGGACTTTATTAATGATATAGATCCTTCTTTTAAAGATGAAGTACTTACCAAAACCGGTAACCTTAAAAAACAATGGCAGGGTAGGTTAGCCCTGCACAAACATCCTTACCTCAATATAGAATATTTTGGAATTTTGTACGATACCAATAATGTGCTGCTTAAAAATTCTCCACTGAAAATAAAATTGATAAGGCAGGCTATTAATTATGGTATCAACAGAAAAAAAATGATGCTCTACCTGCGCAATTCTATCGGTACTGCTGCCGAGAGTGGTTTTGTGCCGCAGGGACTTCCTTCCTTTAATGCAGCAGAAGTAAAAGGATATGTATATGATGCAGCCAGGGCAAAACAACTGCTGGCCCAGGCTGGTTTTACTGGTGGCATAAATATGCCCCCAATAAAATTACTTACCATTCCTGTTTATTCGAGCCTGGCAAGTTATGTTGCCAATGAACTTAAACAGGTGGGTATTAATGTGCAGGTAGAAACCATTCAAAAAAGTTTATTACTGGAACAAACCAGCAAAGGGCAGGCAGTGTTTTTTAGAGGAAGCTGGATAGCCGATTACCCGGATGCAGAAAATTACCTGAGTGTTTTTTATAGCAAAAATCCTGCGCCACCCAATTATACCCGTTACAAAAATGAAAAATTTGATGGACTCTATGAAGCCGCATTGCAGCAGGAAAACGATTCGCTTCGCTACATACTTTACCGGCAAATGGATCAATTAATTGTGCAGGATGCGCCGGTGGTACCGCTTTGGTACGATATGGCTATTCACCTGGTACATACAAATATTGTAGATTTTTTTCCCAACAGTTTAAATATGCTGGAACTGAGAAAGGTGAAGAAGGAAGTTGTCAATAGTCAATAGACGGGATTCAAAAGTAATCAGGCAATAGTCATTATTTCCTGCTTGCATCTAAATTTTTGTAGTAGGTCAATCGTAATATAAATAATGAATTTACCTAAAACACTTTAGCCTCCATCTATCGCTAACATCCGACATTCCACATCCTACATTAGTATTCCCACATCCTCTTACTGCTTCTTAAGTTTATCCTTAAACACTTTCTGAAATTTTTCTACTTTAGGTTTTATCACATATTGGCAATAAGGCTGGCTGCCGTTTTGGTTAAAATAATTCTGGTGATAATTTTCTGCTTTGTAAAATTTTGTGATGGGCTCCAGTGTAGTTACAATGGGGCGGGCAAAAGCACCGCTTTTATCGAGCGCTACTTTGTATTTTTCTGCTACTTCTTTTTGCATCTGATTGCGGTAAAAAATTACGCTGCGGTATTGCGGACCAATATCGTTTCCCTGCCTGTTTAAGGTAGTAGGATCATGCGATTGCCAAAACATTTCCAGCAACTCATCATAAGAAATTTTTTTGGGATCATACACAATGTTCAGGCATTCTGCATGGCCGGTAGCTCCGGTGCCTATTTGTTCGTAAGTAGGATTTTCTACAAGGCCGCCGCTGTAGCCACTTTCCACGCTAAGCACTCCTTCCACTTGCTGAAAAATAGCTTCTGTACACCAGAAACATCCGGTGCCAAAAGTTACGGTGTCTGTATTGCCCGCAGTTATTACAGGTTTAATAATGGGAGTAGTTTTTTTATTGGCACAACTGGTAAGGCTTATCATGGCCGAAAAAAATAATAGGAAAATTTTTTGCATTTGATTCGTTTTAAAAAAAGCTACGTAATAATGTAAAAACAGATTTTGGTAAAAATTGTTTTATCAAATCAATAACATAAGAATGGTTTTTTTAGTTATTTACTTTTTTGGGAAGAGGTTTCTTGGGTTTAACAGTTTTGGCAGCAGGAGTTTCAGCAGGTTCGTTTCCTTTAAGTTTAGTTTCATCAATGCTGCCTTTATCGTCCCGGATGGGCATAGGCACCGGCTCTTTGCCTTCTGCAGTTACATCATTAAAAACTTTATTTACATATACCCAGTTTCCAGCTATCCATTTAAACCCTTCATAGTCTCCATCACCAATGAGGGTCCATTTTTTATTGGGCTGATTAGATTCTGAAACAAGGTGTTCAAAAATAATCATCTTTAAATCCTCATCAAAAGTAAGACGTGGGCTGGCTTCTTTTTTATATTCTAAAATAAACCTGGCCATTTTATTATTGTATCCAAATCCACTGGCTATGCTAAACTGGCGTGCACCAAAAAGGGGTTGCCCATTTTCAAAAGAAAGTATTTCTATTATTTTTTTATTGCTGCGTATATTGTTTTCATCGTATCCCAATAAAGTGTAATAGGTACGATCCAGGTTTTTTGTAGCAATTATTTTATAATAGATAGCACCCATCCATCCAAAATTATTGGCAATGGTATCGGCCATATTGATTGTGATGTCTGATTTATCTATTAATGGAAATAACTTTAAGGAACCATCCGCAGTTTTCATTTGTATAGCTCCATGCTGGCGTATAACATTGTCGTTGATAACTAATTGCCAGGTAAAAATACGGAAACTGCTATCGGGTGCATACAGTTTAGAAGTGGCAGCTAAAGAATCAAAATGAAAATTAAAGGAATGATTTGTTTTAAGTGCCCTTACCAAAACTTTGGTAAAAATACTGTCTGCCAATAACCTGTCGGAAGGATTAATGCCTTCTATAATTTTATCGGAAAGGATTTTAAGACTGTCTTCTTTTTTCTGCATTAATTTATAATCTGCAGGAGAGAACCGCTGTGCCGATACTAAACACTGCACATTACAAAGAAAAGCAACTAAGAGAAAAAATTTCATATTTTAAAATTAACCAAAGATTTTGCAAACTGTCTTTTTGCTGGTTTGCATACAATAAATTTAACTAAAGCTTATCAGCAGGTAAAGCCTGCGCAAAGCTTATCAAAGATTCATACACTCCGTCTATCCTGGCATCATCCAGCAATACATCGGGCCTTGTTGTAGGCAAAAAAACAGTATGCACACCCAGGTTTCTGCCAAATTGCATATCGCTGATGGTATTGCCCACCATGATTGTTTTTTTTAAATCAATCGATGGGAATTGCTTTACGGCCTGCAAACCCATGCCGGGCTGAGGTTTTCTAAAGGGGCTTTTATCATCCAGATCGGTGCAGTAAAAAATGGCATCTATGCGGCCACCTGCAGCATTTATAGCAAGCTCCATGTTGGTATGAATAAGTTGAAGGTCTTCCAATTTTGTTACACCCTTGCTTACGCCTTTTTGATTGGTGATAATGATAACACGGTTAAATTTTTCAGCTAATATTTTAATAGCTTCCAATGCTCCTTCATAAAAAACAAATTCATCCCAAGTGTGAATATAGTCCTCATATTTTTCATGGTTTATCACACCATCCCTGTCTAAGAAAAGTGTCCATGTTTTATCTATTTTTTTTAAATCAATCACAATATTATTTTTTTATTTTCTAACTTTTGCACTACATTATTATTGCTGTTCATCCATTAACCAGAGCAATATGAACTGCTTTAAATGTTGTTCCAAATTCTTACAAAAGTTTATTGATTCTTTATACATCAAAGGCTTGATAATCCACTGCCATTAACAGTAGGTTTCGGAGTAAAATATTTTTCTTCTACCAACTGGCAGATAATATGCCCCACCATAATATGACTTTCCTGAATTCTGGGTGTATCAGTGGAAGGTACATTTATGATATACTTACAAAGGGCTTTCATTTTGCCCCCTGTAGAACCGGTAAAACCAATGGTAATCATTTCCAATTCGTTGGCCCTGTTAATGGCATTAATGATATTGGTACTGTTGCCCGATGTACTGATGGCCACCAATACATCGCCCTTTTTTCCAAAGCCTCCTACCAGCCTTGAATAAATTACATCAAAACTATAATCGTTTGCCACTGCAGTAAGGTAAGAACTGTTTACGTGCAAAGCCTCTGCCGGAAGGGCTTCCCGG
>JBKJSJ010000204.1:0-6119 GCA_046595965.1 Ferruginibacter sp. | reverse complement strand
GGCTACCGCATTGTATTGCGAGCGGTAAACAGATTGAATTCTTATATCGCCGGAAAAAATACCAGCCAGTGCCGGGTTGCGCAGCAAGGGTGTTTCAAACATTTGAGAAAAGTGAATGTCCTGGCCTTTGCCGGGCACATTTATAAAAATGCATGCTATAAATAATAAATAAAATATAATTGGTTTCATAAAATTAAGATTGGATTTTTTACAGGCACATTTGTTATTGTTATAAACTCATTTATTGGTTTTATATTTTAAAATGTTCATAACATTCCTTTATCTTATTAATGCAATATCTCCTTTGTAAAGCAGCACGGTATTGTTATCGCAAATAATTTCAAACATGTAAACAAATACATCAGACCCAAGCTTCTTTCCTTTATAGGTTCCATCCCATCCGCCCATAGCATCATTGGCATTCATATTATATTTTTCAAAAACCAATTCTCCCCAGCGGTTAAAAACACGTGCTGTTTTAATGCTGAACAAACCCGTGCCTCTTGGATAAAAAATTTCGTTGGCTCCATCTCCATTGGGCGAAAATGTATTGGGTATAAAAACATTGGCACCATTGCAGAGAACCACTACTGTTACCAAATCGCTGGAAGTGCAGGCACCTGCATTGGAAACTTCTACCCGGTACTGTGTGGTCTCTTTTGGTTTTATATCTATGGATGGATAACTGCTTCTAAAAATGGATCCGGTGGGCGACCAATTCACTTTTACCACATCGGCAGATATTTCTGGTGTAAGTGTTGTGGATTGCCCTGCATTAATAGTTATATCTGCGCCAGCCGATACAGTAGGAATGGGAAATACTTTTACAGGAAAATAAACGGTATCCATAAAGCATCCAATGCTATCTGTTCCTATCAAGCGGTAATTTGTTGTAGTGGCCGGCCGTGCAATTACGGAAGCTCTGTTGCTGTTATTTAATCCTGCAGATGGGCTCCAACTGTAAGTGGCAGCACCAGATGCAGATAATGTTGCCGATGCGCCAAGGCATAAAGTATCTCCTTTTCCATGCTGCATTTTAAAAGGATGTAGCACACTTACTTTTACGGAATCTTTATTTACACATCCATTTACTGAAACACCTGTAACATAGTATCGGGTATCTGCAGCAGGTGTTGCAATGGGTGAAGCACAATTGGTGCAACTAAGCCCTGTAGCCGGCAACCAGGAATAAGATACCGCACCCGTAGCTAAAACTGTTTTCCCCTTTGCCTGGCAGATGGTAATATCTTCTCCAATATTTACATTGGGCAAAGGGTATGCTTCTATTGCAGCATTTGCAGTGTCCTTACAACCATTGCTATTAGTAGCCAGTAAAGTAATATTGTAATTTCCTGCTAAGAGAAATACCATTGGGTTTAATATTTTTCCGTTGGCTTTGCGGCCATCGCTAAAGGTCCATTGCCAGGTGATGGCAGCGGTATCTGCATTGAGTAATGTGCCTGCAAAATTGGAGGTAAGCGGCACACAGCCATTTGCAGATCGTGTGATGCCTATGGAGGGAGTCTTTACAATTTTTATTGATATAGGAGCCGAAAAGGAATCTATACAACCCATAGCAGTAAAGGCTTTAAGGGTTGGTTTAAATATTCCTTCTCCTGCATAAAAATGTGATGGGGAAGCTACAGTTGCTGTGCTGCCATCGCCAAAATTCCACAGATAACCTGTTATAAAATCGTTGCTGAGTGTAGCATTTGTAAAATTAACCATTCCATTGCTGCAGCGCAATAAAGTATCTGCATTAAAAGCAGCCGTAACCCCACTTACAACAATGGTATCTTTTCCGGTAATGGGCACCGTGCATCCTGCTATGTCTTTTAAAATCATTTTTGGTAAATAAATACCAGCTTTGGTATAAGTGTGACTTATTAAAGAATCGTTGGTAGCAATGGTAGTACCATCATTAAAATCCCAGATAAAAGAAGTTCTATCCTGTGTGGTAGCTTTAAAGTTTACGGTAAGCGGTTTGCAACCTTTAAAATTGTTGTATGTAAACGATCCCTTTGGGCCTCTTATTTTTATTTTTTTTGTTTGAATAGATGTGCATCCTCCTTCACCTGTAATGATCAATCGGGCAATAAATTCTCCTGCCACATTATAAAAATGCGAAGGGCTTATGGCTGTTGAAAAACTGCCATCACCAAAATCCCAATTGTAGGTAGTTTGATTTACTGAAGTGTTGGTAAACTGTACGATCAGCGGCGGGCAGGTGCCAGCAGAATCGCTCACTGTAAAATGAGCCACAGGTGTAAGTATTTTTATCAACTGAAGTTTTGTGATCTGGTCAGTGCATCCATAACTGTCGGTAATACTTAATTGCACTGTATAAATGCCATCCCTTAAATAAGCATGCGATGCAGTCATTAAATTGCTTGTAGTGCCATCGCCAAAATTCCAAAGATGTTGCAAACCCGGCCCGGTAGAATTGCTGGTAAATAAAATTGGTTTTAGCGGGCAGCTAACCGTATCAGAAGATGTGAATGCGGCAACAGGAATAGAAATAATTAAAAGATTACTTTTATAAATACTGTCTTTGCATCCCGACGCATCTGTTACCATTAATGAAACACTGTAGCTGCCTGCATTGGCATACGCATGAGAAAAAGGCGGAGCATTTAAGCTGGCAGTGCTGCCATCGCCATAGTTCCAGTTCCAGGTGATTATTGCATTTGTACCATCTGATGCAGATAGATCAGTAAAGCTTATTGCAGTCATTGAACAACTGCCAGGCAGGGCCGATTTAAAATCGGCCGTGGGGCCATTTACTTTTATGTAATTTATTTTGGTAGCTGTATCCCTGCAGCCTGCAGCATCTTCTGTAATAAGTTGCACTGTATATAAACCTGCCTGCAGGTAAACATACGAAGCAGGATTACCTGTGCCAGTTGTTCCGTCGCCCCAGTTCCAGTAAAAATTTGCAATGCCTCCAATATTTTTTTCTAAGGCATTAAATGTTACAACAGATCCTTTGCAAATTTCCAAATCGGATGTAGAAAAAATAGCCTGTTCATCTGCAATAATTATTTCAATAGTTTTAGTATGCTCACAACCGGTTGCAATATTTTTTACTTTTAATTTAACTGAATACTTTCCTGCAGCGGCATAAGTATGCACAGGGCTTGCAATGGCAGAAGTATTGCCATCACCAAAATTCCATAACCATTCGTCTGCACCAATAGATTGATCTGTAAAGGTTCTTTCAAAAGGGAGCCCGCAATCTATCCCTATAGCAAATTTTGCAATGGGTGGATTTACATGAATATAATTTAAAACATCCGCAGTATCATAGCAGCCATAATTTCCTGCAATAAGCCTTATAGAAAAAAAGCCGGTGTCTTCATAACTATACGTTGGGTTTTGTTGATTAGATTGTCCCCCATCTCCAAAGAACCATTGCCATTGAGTAACGGTATCAGTAGTTTGGTCATTAAAATTTACCGGAGTAAATGCACAAACATTTCTTGGGCTGGCAGAAAAAGCAGCCACTGGTTTATGTGTACTCCTTACGCCCGCTATTTTTATTATGGTATCCTTACAGCCCGAAGCTGTAGTAACAATTAATTGAATATCATAAACACCTTCTGTAAAAGTATGGGTGGGATTTATTAAAGTAGAACTTGAACCATCTCCAAAATTCCACTGGTAAGCTGTTATTGCTTCCACACTATTTACGGTAGAAGAAAATGTATAAGTAAAAGGAGCACAACCCTGCTGCGGCAAATCATTGAAGATAACCTGCGGTAATTTAATTTTTATATAATCGGGTTTTATTAGGGTATCGTTGCATCCGTTAGCATTGGTAGTAATTAAGGTAACTGTGTAAAAGCCTTTATCAGTGTAAATATGTGAAGGCGAAATGGAAGTAGAAGAACTGCCATCGCCGAAATTCCATTGATAGGAAATGGCATCTATGCTTGTATTACTAAAATTTACGGTAAGCGGTGCAACACAGGACAGCAGCGGATTTGCTGTAAATGCTGCCACCGGTTTAGAAATAACCGTTACATTTTTAGTAACAGAATCTTTGCATGCACCAAAATAGCTAACCAGTTTTATGGAGTAATTTCCTGCTGAATTAAATATTTTTATTGGATCAGGTATTGCAGACCGGGTGCCATCTCCAAAAGTCCAGGCAACAGAATCGGGAGCCGGTGCAGATGTATTTATAAATGTACTACCTGTGCCTGCACAGATATTTGCCGGCGAAGTAAAATTGGCAATTACATCACCTATATTTATTGCACCTGCATGAGTAGCAGTATCTACGCACCCATTGCTGTTTGTTACCACAAGCTGCACAGTATAAGTTCCAGTACTGCTGTATAAATGCGAGGGATTGGTTAATATTGACGAACTGCCATCACCAAAATTCCATAAATAAGTAAGTGCTCCACTGCCGGTAGATTGATTTTGAAAAAAAATAGTTTCGGGTGCCGAGCAACTAAGCGCTGTACTGTTTGTAAATGCTGCATGTGCTCCATTGGCAATATTAATATAATTGGTACGGGTAAGTGTTTTTGTACAGCCATTAGAATTTAATATTTGCAACGAAACATTGAAGCTGCCAGAAGCTGTATAGGTATGTGCGGGATTAGCATCGGTAGAAAAATTGCCATCTCCAAAATCCCATAAAAAACCGGTAATGGAGCCGCTCCCCGCTGTGCTGGTATTGGTAAACTGTACCTGTAATGGATAGCAACCAGAAAGATTGGATGAAGTAAAGTTTACTACAGGAAAAGCATAAACAGTTATGTACTGAATTTTTGTTATTGAGTCGGTGCCCGCAGCATTTTTTACAATTAGTTTTATGCTGTACTGGCCGGGATTAAAATAGGTGACCACAGGATTTTGCAAAAAAGAAATGGTGCTGTTGCCCAGATCCCATTTCCACCCGGTGGGTATGCCGGAAGATGCATCTTTAAAGTTTACGACAAGTGGAGAACAACCTGCAGGTGCAGAAGTTGTAAACTGTGCATTAAGCTGCGCATTTACAGAAGATATAATAAATGCAAAAACTGCCGCCAGGCAAAAAATTTTTGCGAGCTTATTGCTCATAGGATTTTGTTTGGACGTTTGGATATTGAATTACTATAATTCGAACGGGTATATTAAACTAAAATTGTGTTTGTGTAAAAACAAGTACTGTTTTTATAAAATAAACAGGGTGAGATATAAATAATTACTTATGTAACGCTTAAAATCGCTTTCCTATTCATACTATTTTTATATAAAAAAATAATGGAACAATACTTCTTTAAAAAGATTTTGTTTGTGATATGAATTAAAATGCAACCTTAATAAAATAGATTGCATAAAAAAAGGCTCCTTTTCAGAAGCCTTTAGCAATTTTATCCCAACCCTTTTAGCCAGGCTACGAGATCGTCTTTAGCCTTACCTGTTTTTTTCTGAATGCGCCCCCAAAATTCATCGTCTTTTCCATCTTCATAAAGAAGATCATCGTCGGTAAGATCTCCGTATTCCTGTTTGAGTTTTCCTTTCCACTCGTTGATGTTTCCTTTTACTTCCATTTTGTCCATAACAATAATTTTTTATGTTAGCAATAAAATGAATAATTAAATAATCATGCCAACTTTTCTGCAAAAAAGAACCTTGGGAAAATTATTTTTTAAATAATTTCAATGCAGCAGGTTCAATAGCATTTTGTTAGCGTGTTAGCTGCTGGCATTGTTTGACTGTTAACTATTTTCAGCAGGGTATTTGCAATGAAGTGCAGGATTGCTTTAGCAATATTAAATTTCAAACCGATAAACCAATTTTTATGAAACCAATTTTTGTAATGCTTGCGGGTATTTTGTTTTTTGCCACTTTGCAGGCACAACTTAAGAAATCGGCTGTTTGCCCAGTGTTTAATATTGATGTACTCAATGGCCAGTTAAATGATGGCCTTAATCCACAATCTACTTTAGGAGAAATTAAAAAAAGTTTTCCCTGTTTTAGCGAAATGCTGGAAACTCCATCTGGCAGCAAATGCGCCGGAATATTTTATAAAGACAAGGATATTTATTTTTTTACCGACCGGGATTATATAGAGATCAAACAAAACTTTAAAGGGAAATTATCGCTGCCACTAATGGGAGCCA
>JBKJSJ010000108.1:0-3441 GCA_046595965.1 Ferruginibacter sp. | reverse complement strand
TATTTTGCAAATATTGCATGCCGTGCCTTATTAAAAGAACCAACAGTCGAAAACATAGCTATAGTAAAAAAATACATGGCGTGGTA
Source organism: Ferruginibacter sp. (assembly GCA_046595965.1). Classification (GTDB taxonomy): domain Bacteria; phylum Bacteroidota; class Bacteroidia; order Chitinophagales; family Chitinophagaceae; genus Ferruginibacter. The sequence continues at coordinate 3,355 of JBKJSJ010000108.1, read as the reverse complement.
TATGAGCAAGCTTAATGGCAGTATTAATCCTGTAACTGGTAAGCCCGAAATACCCGGCTCCATTTATGATTATTACGCCCCCGGCGAAACTACTAACGGTACATATGATTCAGTAGATTCTTACGCCTCTACTTTTTTGGTATTGCTCAAAGAGCTTGCTGAATTATCGGCAACCGAAAAGACGTGGGTAACATCTTATGCATCACAAATTACGCTGATTGGCAGCGCTCTGGAAAAGTGTATTGATAAAATAGGTAATACCGTGCCTAATACTTTTGGCCCTGTAGATAATGATGGCCTATCGGTTGATTCGTATGTTCATGGAGCAAAATATACGATGGATAATTCCGAAGTAAATGAAGGATTAAAGTCAATGGTATGGCTGCAAATCAATGTGTTGGGTGGTAACAAAAGAGACTATTTTGAAACATTGTTAGATGTTAATACTGCCGCTATTGAAAGCCAGCTATGGCGAGGTACGATGTATAACTGGAATGATGATGGCAGCACTGGCGCAACTTTTTCAAAATGGACGACATTTTATGCAGATGCTACCTGCCAGCTATATCCGGGTATGCTGGGTGTAATAAATCCTTTATCGCAAAGGGCCAATTTACTATACAGCACATTCAACGTTTACTACCCGGCGTGGTCAAACGGTACCATTTACTCGGGTGCTTATCCTTGGGCTGTGATTTGTTATGCTGCGTCTACGCTAAATGATAAGGCAAGGGTTGATGAATATATCAAACATATCCTGGTATTAAACAACGCTGGTAAGCAGAAAGATTATTGGTACGATGCCGAAGCTGCATTTGTAATACTTGCTGCCGATAAGATGAAAAAACAAGGAAATACACCCATCTTTATTCCTTCACCGGTAATTATTCAACCACCGGTTGCAGATATAGGTAACCTGGCTCTAAATAAAACCGCCACTGCGTCAACCAGTTTTAATGCTCCTAATCTTTCTATTGACGGTAATCTCCAAACCCGTTGGTCGCTGGCTGCAGCTACCGAAAATGAGTGGTATAAAGTTGACCTTGGAGCTGCAAAAATTATAGGCAGGGTAGATATTAAATGGGAGGGTGCTTATGCAACAGATTATGCCCTGCAGGTATCAACCGATAATATAAATTTTACTACGGTATTTGCTACAAGCACCAGTACAGGCGGCGATGTAAGCAACAAGTTTACCAAGGTGAATGCCCGTTATGTGAAAATATTACTTAATAAGGGTGCGTTGCCTTATCCAATGTCTTTCTGGGAATTTGAAGTATATAAAGAGTAAAAATGCCAGATGGCATAGCTTTCTCAAAGTCAATCCGATTTAGTTTTTTATAATAAGTAAGATTAATGCATACGTTATTCTCACAAAGCATATCAACATCATTTTTTCATTAGGATTTTTTTAGCCTGTATTAGTATTTAAAATCCCATTGTAAGGAGTTTAATAAGTAATAAAGTAAACAACATATCGCAAGATTAATATTATAATTATCATTTTCTGGGCTTTAATTCCAAGCCTTTTAATACTAACTATTAAACACAATTTGAAATGAAAGAATTCTTTAGTAGAAAAAAAAAGCTGTTAAACTTTGTGGTCATACTCCTCCTGAGCATGTTCCAGCAACAAGCAATGGCGCAGAATCAACGAATAACAGGTAAAGTAACAAATGTAGGCGGCGAGCCGTTAACCGGTGTAACAGTTTCTTTGAAAGGAACAACAAAAGCCATTGCTACAGATGCAAACGGTAATTTTCAACTTCAGATAGCCTCGGGTGAAAACACGCTTTCGGTGTCTGCAGTAGGTTTCACAACCAGAGAAGTAAAAGTTGCTGCCGGTCAGGATGTGAAAATAATTTTAGAAGAATCAATGATTCAGCTTAAAGATGTTGTGATAGTGGGTTACGGCTCAGTTACTAAAAAGGAAATAACCGGTGCGGTATCCGTAGTAAAAGCCACTGATATTGATAATATGCCTATACGCAGCGCTGTGGATATATTGCAGGGTAAGGTTTCTGGTGTTTCCGTTACTCAAAGTAGCGGTGCTCCAGGTTCGGCATCAGTAGTACGGGTGCGTGGGATTGGCTCAATAAACGGCAGTACTGATCCTTTATATATTGTTGACGGCTTGCCGCAAACAGATATCAATTATTTAAATCCCAATGATATTGAAAGCATCACGGTACATAAAGATGCATCGGTAGCTGCCATTTACGGTTCCCGTGCATCAAATGGTGTAATTATTGTTACCACCAAAACTGGGGCAAAAAATGATAAGGTGTCAGTTGCGTATGATCATTACTTTGGCTTCCAATCACCGTGGAAACGGCCGCAAATGCTTAACGCAGCGGATTTTATTACCTATAAAAACCTTGCGGCAACCAATGCAGGTGCTGCAAAACAATTTGACTTTTCAACCCAGACAAATGTGGATTCGATCTTGCGTTTTGTTGGAGCCACTACCGGACCTGATGGAACAGATTGGTGGAACGAAATAACCCGCTACAATGCGCCAATGCAAAGCCATAATATTACAGTAAGCGGCGGCGGTAAAGCGGTTAGGTTCCTCTCAAGCCTGGCATACCTTAATCAAAAAGGTATTATCGAAGGCTCGGATTATGAACGCATATCATGGCGTAACAATATGAACGCCCAAGTGAGCAGTCGTGTAAAACTGAGTACAAATTTAAGGTTGATATATGAAGGCCGTCGAACCGTAGATGAGAATAACCCTTTTACCGGTACTATTTTTAGTGCTATGACTGCTGACCCGATAACGCCGGTATTTCGAAATGATTTGCAGGGGCTTCCATCATTTTTAAACAGCATCAATATGGGTTACGAGCCTAATAACCTATTCTCTCAACATGCAGGGCTTATATACTCAAACAAGCGTAACCCGGTAGCACAAATAGACCGGATGCGCCAAAGCAGGTACGAAACGGTCAGCGCAAAAAGCGGGATCACTGCTGATGTGCAGGTATTAAAAACTCTTAGCTTTCAAAGCCGTTTTGGGATGGATATTATCCGTGCATTAACCAACGGCTTTACACCAAAATATTCATTAAATGCATTCGACAACGCCCAGTTCGCTACGGTAACCAACGGGTCATTTACAAGCAACTATTTTGTATTAGAAAACACCCTTAATTACGACCAGCACTTTGGCAAATATCACGTAACTGCTTTAGGTGGTGTATCTGCCGAGGTTACCAAAGTATCGCTTTTCAATGCATCTATACAAGGCCTGGTAAATAACGACCCAGACCAACGCATTATTAGTGCCGGAACGGTAAACCCAATGGTATCGGGATACCCGTATTCAAATTCACTTAATTCGTACTTCGGT
>JBKJSJ010000060.1:0-2986 GCA_046595965.1 Ferruginibacter sp. | reverse complement strand
ATCTTGCTCCCGCTCCAATGCTTCAAATAATGCTTTAAAATTTCCTTTGCCAAAACTTTTGGCTCCCTTGCGCTGAATGATTTCAAAAAAGAGCGTTGGCCTGTCCTGCAGTGGCTTGCTAAAAATCTGGAGCAGGTAACCTTCTTCATCCCTGTCTATTAAAATACCAAGTTCCTGCAAAGGTTTTAGGTCTTCATCTATTTTGCCTACTCTTTCCAATACGGTTTCATAATAACTTTGGGGAATATTTAAAAATTCAATTCCACGTTTTTGTAACTCAGTTACAGAAGCAACAATATCTGCTGTGGCAATGGCCACATGCTGCACACCTTCGCCATTGTAAAAATCGAGGTATTCTTCTACCTGGCTTTTTTTCTTTCCTTCGGCGGGTTCATTTATTGGAAATTTTACAAACCCATTTCCATTGCTCATCACTTTACTCATGAGGGCAGAGTATTCTGTAGAAATATCGTTGTCATCAAACGTAAGAATATTTTTAAACCCCATTACGTCTTCATAAAATTTTACCCATGGGTTCATCTGGTTCCAGCCGACATTGCCCACGCAATGATCTACATAAAGCAGGCCCGTGTCTGCAGGATTATATGCAGATTCCCATATACGAAATCCGGGCATAAACAAGCCGTTGTAATTTTTTCTTTCAATAAATAAATGAACTGTTTCGCCATAAGTATGAATGCCGCTCATAATTACCTCACCACTTTCATCTTTTAATATTTGCGGCTCCATAAAACTTTTGCCACCCCGCCGCGTGGTTTGCTGCCATGCATCGGTGGCATCTTCTACTTTTAGTGCAAGAAATTTTACGCCATCGCCATGTTTATAAATATGATCGGCAATTGGGTTGCCGGGTCTTAGCGGAGTGGTTAATACAAACGTAAGTTTGTTCTGGCGTATCACATAGCTCACTTTGTCTTTCATGCCCGTTTCAGGACCAGCGTAGGCAAGGCTTTGAAACCCAAAAGCAGTTTTATAAAAGTGTGCCGCCTGTTTGGCATTGGCCACATAAAACTCTACGTAATCTGTACCACCCAAAGGCAAAAAATCAGCAGGGCTATTGGTTATATTTTCTGATGAGATCGGAGTAGTTGTCATATTAATTCTTTAAAATTATTTATGAAATATGTTAAGTGTATTGGAATAAACTCATTAAAAAACATTGATAAAGTTCTGAATAAAACAGGAAGGAGCGAAGTTAAAACTGCATAAGACCCTTCAGGAGTTTTGGGAATCCATAGCCAGCGTATTCATGAGCAGCGAGTAATCCATACGCTTGTCGCCAAAAATTTTATGAGGATAATCAGGAGTCATTCCATCAAAGATAATAAAAATGTATCCCCTGTTAGCCATCATATTCTATATTTGCGCCATGAAAAAAGCGGGCATACTTGGTGGAGGACAATTAGGAAGAATGTTATTGCAGGCTGGTGCTAATTATCCTGTAGAAACTTTTGTGATGGAGAAGGATGAAAATTGCCCCGCTGCACATCTCTGTCATCATTTTATAAAAGGAGATATAAATAATTTTGATGACGTATATAATTTTGGCAAAGGGCTGGATGTAATTACTATAGAAATAGAATCGGTTAATGAAGATGCGCTTGAAAAATTGGAAGCAGAAGGTGTAACTATTTATCCTAAACCATCTGCGCTGCGCATTATAAAAAATAAAATTTTACAAAAACAATTTTACGATCAGCACCAGGTGCCCACCAGTCCCTTCATTATCACAAAAAATAAAGAAGCCCTGCTACAACAGGAATCTTTTTTGCCAGCCGTGCATAAACTTGCTGAGGGTGGATATGATGGCCGGGGGGTGCAGTTGCTTAAAAAAGCAGAAGATATTCACAAAGGTTTTGATGCCCCTGCTGTGCTTGAAAAAATGATTGACATTAAAAAAGAAATTGCAGTAATGGTAGCAGTGGGCAGCAATGGAGAAACTGCTATTTATGCCCCGGTAGATATGGTCTTTGATAACCGCCTCAATTTGCTGAGCCACCAGTTAAGCCCGGCAGAATTACCAGAAAAAGTTTTTTGGAAAGCAGAAGCCATTGCATTAAAAGTTGTGAGAGATTTAAAAAGCCCCGGCATTTTTGCAGTAGAGTTATTTACAGATTTTGAAGATAAGGTTTGGGTAAACGAAACGGCTCCCCGGGTACACAACAGCGGCCACCACAGCATAGAAGCCTGCTACAGCAGCCAGTTTGATATGCTTTGGCGCATTTTATTAGATTATCCGCTGGGCAATACCGATCATATTTTGCCAGCAGCCATTGTAAATCTTTTGGGTGCAGAAGGTTTTGAAGGTCCGGCACATTATGAAGGCCTTGCAGAGGTACTGGCAATGGACAATGTATTTGTACACCTGTATGGAAAAACCCACACCAAACCCGGCAGAAAAATGGGTCATGTAACTATTTTAAGCCACGAAAAACAGGAATTGCTGCACAAAGCCAACCAAATTAAACATACATTGTTTGTAAAGTCATTATAGAAATTTATCCAATACATTATTGCCAGTCATAATTTTTTGAAGCAAGCCTTGGGTTTTATGCGTTAATTTTATCCATATAGGCTTATTAAATAATATAATTTGTGAAAATATCTTCGGGACTTTCTTTTTTAATGATCTCCATTACCCTGCTTTATGCAATTTTATTGTTTGGTTGTGCAGGCAAAGATAAAAATGAAATCAAAGGACCAGATGCAGGCAAAAGCGGCCCGCCTCCTGCTGCTTCGGTAGATGCATTTATTGTAAAGACCGTGCCACTCAGCGAAAACCTGGAACTGCCCGGTTCTATCATTGCCAACGAAGCCACTACCATCAATCCGGAAATTTCCGGCAGGCTGGTTTACCTGAATGCCAATGAGGGCAAGGTTGTGGGCAAAGGAACGTTGATAGCAAAAATTTACGATGGCGATCTGCAGGCCCAATTAAAAAAACTACATGTGCAGGTACAGGTAG
>JBKJSJ010000482.1:0-2520 GCA_046595965.1 Ferruginibacter sp. | reverse complement strand
TGTATTTAGTTTTTTTAAAAGTGCAAAGAATTTTTTTAATTCAGATGCAGATTACAACAGCTTTAAATATTTGGGTGACAATGAATGAAGTTTGCAATTATTACTCCGGAGTAGTTTCTTATTTTGTGGTGGTTCTTGCGGAGCCAGTTCATTATTCATTTTAATTCCCTATGATAAGGATGCTTTTGCGGGAGCTTAAATAAATGACTTTTCCCTTTAAGAGCCCGATGGTTTTTGGGCTGGTATTGCCTCTATCAGCAATCTTGTATATTCCTCTTTTGGATGATTCATTATTTCATCAGCAGTACCTTCTTCCACAATCTTTCCTTTGTTCATTACCAGGATGCGGTCGCTTATATAATGTACAACCGAGAGGTCGTGAGAAATAAAAATAGAAGTAAAATTAAAACGACTTTTAAGATCGTTTATAAGGTTAAGCACCTGTGCCTGCACACTTACATCCAGGGCCGAAACACTTTCATCAAAAATTAAAAAAGAGGGCTGCAGCGCCAATGCCCTGGCAATGCAAATGCGTTGCCGTTGGCCACCGCTAAACTGGTGAGGATAACGGTTAAAATGATCGGGCTGCATATTTACCTGATGCAGCAGTTCTATTACTTTGTCTTTTCTGGCAGCATTGTTATGCTCCAGGTGATGCACTTTTAAGGGTTCCATAATGGCATCACCGATACTTATGCGGGGGTTCAGCGAACCATAGGGATCCTGGAAAACGATCTGCAAATCTTTTCTTGCAGTACGCAATGCAACTGCCGATAAAGAAGTAATATCTTTTCCTAATAGTAAAATTTTTCCTGCTGTTGGTTTTACCAATTGCAGGATGGCACGGCCCAGCGTAGTTTTACCGCAGCCGCTTTCGCCCACCAGGCCAAGGGTTTCATTCTCTATCACATTAAAACTTACGCCGTCAACAGCTTTATAAAATGAAGTGGGTTTGCCAAACATATTTTTTTGTGCCGGAAAATAGACCTGCAGATTTTCTACAGCAAGCATATTTCTTTTTCCTGTTTCAAGCTGTGCAGGCGTTGCGGGTTTTATTATTTCTTTATTTGCAATAGCTGTTGTTGTTTTAAAAAAATCGGCAACCACTGCCAGTTTTTTGCCTTTACTTTCTTTGGATGGCCTGCAGGCCAGCAATGCTTTGGTGTAAGGATGCGCAGGATTTTGTAAAACCTCTTTTACTGTTCCCTGCTCTACAATGATTCCCTGCTGCATTACCAGCACTTCATCTGCAAATGCGTTTACGAGGCCAAGGTCGTGGGTAATAAACAACACTGCCATGTTATGTTGCTGCTGCAGTTTTTTTAATAACTGCAGAATATTTTTCTGCACCCTCACATCCAAAGCGGTAGTGGGTTCATCGGCTATGAGCAGGCTGGGCTGGCAGCTCATGGCCATGGCGATCATTACCCGTTGTTTTTGCCCGCCACTTATCTGGTGAGGGTAACGCTTAAGCATAGCCGCTGCATCGGGTAGTTCTACCTGTTCAAATAGTTCAATGGTTTTTTGCCTGGCTTCTTTTTTGGTAATTTTTTTATGCTGCAGCAGGCTCTCTATAACCTGGTAGCCGCAGGTAAAAACAGGATTGAGAGATGTCATGGGTTCCTGAAAGATCATGGCGATTTCTTTGCCCCGGATTTTCTGAATTGCAACATCAGAAATTTGAGTAAGATTCAGGGACGTTTTGCCATCGGCACAAAATAAAATTTCGCCTTTTATTTCTGCCTGCTTTGGCAATAGTTTCAGCAGCGATAACGCAGTAACAGATTTGCCCGAACCGCTTTCGCCTACTATGGCAGTAAGCTTGCCACGCTGAACCGTAAACGAAATTTTTTTTACAGCAGTAGTAACAGTGCTTTCCTGTATAAATGAAATTTCAAGATTATTTACCTGCAATAATACCTCTCCCTCTTTGTCCCCCCCGGAAGGGGAGGAACCGTGCGAATGAATAAAGCCTGGCATTTGTTCTTCCACATCAATTTTTTTACTGAATTTTTTTTAATTGAATTGGTCTTATTTCTTCATTGGTAATTTGGCATTGCAGCTAAATATTCTCCATCTTCAAAAAAATTGAAAAGTTATTTTGTCTTCACAATCTTCGCATCTATTTCCTCCAAATCTTCCCCTGCCGGTACGAAGGACTCCGGCTCTTACGGAGGATAGATAGAGGGGGCTGTTCTCTTCACCCCGAAATACTTCGGGGCAAGTGTACGGAGGTGTTTCTTAAAACTTCAAATGCCTCACCGTCAGTCCATCATTAATAAGTTGCTTTAATGAATCAATCCCAATCTTTAAATGATTTTCTACATATTGTGATGTTACAGATTTATCGCTTTCTTCTGTTTTTACACCCTCGGGCACCATGGGGCTATCACTCACCAGCAACAAAGCACCGGTAGGAATTTTGTTGTAAAAACCAACGGTAAAGATGGTGGCCGTTTCCATATCAATTGCATAAGCTCTTACTTTTTGCAGGTACTCTTTAAACACTTCATCATGTTC
>JBKJSJ010000463.1:0-8438 GCA_046595965.1 Ferruginibacter sp. | reverse complement strand
ATCAGAAATAGAATTAGGGCAGCAGCAACCAGTATATAATTAAGTACATTCTTCTGTCGAATATTAAGACGCTGTATCTCTTTATCTGACTGTAGTTGGCTGATCTGTGCTTCTTTTTTTTCTGCCTGGTATTTAGCATCTAAAAATTCTATACGGTCAGCATTGCTAACCAATTGCAAACTATCGTTGATTACATTAAATGAATCCAGAAAATTAATAGCCAAAGCAAAGTTTCCTACTTTTTTTTCAAGATGATACCTATTTAAATACACATTTTTAAGCTGGTGTACATAATTATTTTGTTTTGTAATTTCATAGGCTGAATCTAAATATTTACGCCCCGCCTGAAAATTTTTGACCCCTGCATAACATGCTCCCATCCATATATAACAACTAGCAATATCATAAGGCGCATTTGTTAGCTTCATGAGTGGAAGTGCTTTTGTAAAATCGGACAGGGCTTCTTCAAATTTATTTTCATCAAATTTAAAGCTGCCTAATACCTGGTAATAATTCGATTGAAAATAAAGATCGTTAACACTATCAGCAATTGATTTGCATTTCAAAAAATAATATTCTGCCTTTCCCTGCTGGTTCAATTTCGTCAGCACCCTGCCGTAATTAATTGTTGCCGACATTTGAGATACTACATTTCCCCATGCCATGCTTTTTGAATATGCTTTTTCGCAATAGGTTAATGCTGTTTCGTATTTACCAAGATTGTAGTAAGAATTAATAATATTTCCATAAAGAATTGGCAGGTTCCAATTCATGCTGTCAAATGCTTCGTATCTTTTAATTCCTTCAAAATAATAATATAAAGCACCTTCTTCATCGTTAACATTCATGTGTTCGATACCAATATTTAAACCAAGAGAAGCCATACTTTTTTTTGCAGCAACCGAATTGGGATAATCTTTTAAAATGTTTTCGGCCTGCAAATAGTAAGTAACCGCCTTTTTAGAGAACATCCGGTTGTGCAGGTAACCCATGTGTTCGTAAACGATTCCTTTTAAAACCGGATTTTTTGTTTTATCGGCAATGCTATCTGCTTCGTTAATATATTTCCAGGCGGCTGCAGAATCCTTTAATTGAATAAGGTACCATGAAATTCTGATGCGATCATGTACTTTTATTGAATCTGCTTTTTGCTTAACCAGTTCTTTACGCAAACTATCAATCATGGGAGTTTGTGCTTTACTTACTTTAGTAAAACAACTGAAAAGTAATATGAGCAAAATTATTTTTCTCATAATTTAAAATAAGGCATAAAATCCATACAACAAATAAAATAAATCAGCTAAGTAAAGTACCTCCCCTTTTTCCATGATTTTTTCGTTGACCTAAAATATCCTGTTTTTAAGGGATAGCTAATGCATTCATCTATTTGCACATTTACAATACAAAAGTTTAAAACAATACAAGCATAGTCAACGGCTTTACCTAAGGCAGAAAAAGAAACAGAAAAAATAAAATAAATGACTCAACTGCTTACAATTTCAGCAATAAAATTATGACGGTACCGAAAAAAACGCTTCAAACTTCTATTTAAAATAATTTAGTATGAAAAGAATAATTTTTACAACTACCCTGATTATTTCCTTTTTAGTTGCCCAGGCTCAGCGGGATAGCTACCCCCCGGGATGGATTACCATAAACCTAAACGACTTTATGTGCGATAAAGCAACTGCAGACGACCCTTTGGATTTTGATGGCTTTGGAGATGAAGTGTATTTCGTAATTTTTTATTCTGTCGCTGACAAGTATGGTGTAACCAAATATTCCAACAAGCTGGTTTCAAAAACTTATGGTGATACTTATCGTTTTCCCGACCGGGTTCCTGCCGGTAGTGCAAATCGGGGTAATACAGGTGGTATGTTAACCGGAAACCAGTTTTTTCCGGGGGCTGAATTTCCCAACTTAAAAAAAATCCGGGTAGAAGCAGGTGATTTTATAACCGTTATACCCACCATCTGGGAATGGGATAATGGTAGCAACAGCCGGTTACAAGCATCATTTGAGAGCCGGGTGATGAATTCTTTTCAGGCTATCAATCTGAAGATGGTAAATGCAATTCGGGACTGTCATGGATACTATAGTTGTTACCAAATAAATAATTCCTCTGCGATAAATTTTCCTGCAGTTGCAGATTTGCTTACCCCCATGATAAATGGTGTGGGTAGCCGCCCTATTGGGATGTCTGCTACCGGTGAGTTTACTCCTGTGGTATTTGGATTAAATTCTGATATGATAAAATCCCAGGATCATAGCTCTTCCACAAATGGAATAAATTATTCCATGAGCTATATCAGTTTTAATATTAATGAAGAGTCGTTAGGAAATACCAATGGTCATGGTATTTACAGACTTCGTTATCATTTTAGTTTTGAAGAAGATACATTTAAACCGGCTCCGCCACCCCCATCGAATCCTGCCACCTCAACAAATGCACTTACCATCAGACCTGCTAAAACTTTTAATACAATCAAACAGGATTTGCCAGATAGAAATATAAAAGCTACAAACATTGCAACCATTGTAAGTGGCACATGGGCAGGTACACAAACCAGTGATGATGGCTTGTATCCTCAAAACATTGGATTTGAATTAACGGGCAATAGCGAATTTTTAATAAAAGATAATGTTGGTAATGTTGCATCTAAAGGCACTTATACATTTTCTAACAATATTATTAATGGCTCCTATAAACAGTTAAGCAGCGGGGAAACATTTTCTTTTACCGGAACATTTGATCCTTCCACACAAAAGCTCAGTTGCACACAGGGCCTAGGCGCTGCCACCACAGGCCAGGGAAAATGGATGGTAATAAAGAAATAAAATCATGTTTTTAAGAAATAAGTAATAATAATAATAATGAAACGAACCCACAGATCTCTCAGCAAACTTTCAGCATCTATCGCTTTTATCCTATTAACCACATTAACAGTAAATGGGCAAAAAAAAGATGTTTACTATGGCCCATTGAAAATTAATTTCTGGGGATTTGTCTGTAATAATGCCACCAAAGATGATCCATTTGGTATGGATGGTGTTGGCGATGAAGTAAGTATCTATATGAACAGCTTTACTTCTGTTTTTAACAGCCTGATGAGTGGTAGACGAAGTGGGATCGGCCCTGTATTTGGTGAAGATTTTTTACCAATGGATGAGCGGATAAAAGCTGGTTCTGCTACTATCAATGGTGGCCTGAAAGCAGGTGACAGTTATGTAAGAGAAGCTGTGTATGGTAATGATGAACCTAATACCCGTTCAAAATATGCAATTTTATCCGGCTGGGGAGATGAGAACACATTAATTGCCATCTTACCAGTAGTTTTTGAAAAGGATAAAGACAATCCTGTTGGTAAGCCAATACAGGATTTTGATGTTGCTCTTAACAGGGCTTTTAACGATATGTCAGTGCGGCAAAAAATATTTGCCCTGAGCTACCAGTGTGATCAATACAATGGCTCTAATCCTTATGCATTCATACAATTTGGTAGTTTATTAGGTATCGATAATTATTTTACCGGCCTCTTCAATGGCTACCAGAATAAACTGATGAGCCATCCTGTTGGCATTTTGCCCGACGGCCAGTTTAGATCAAAGGTATTAGTATTCACACCAAAAATGCTGATGATACTTGCCCAGAAAGATTTTGGCTATGGCAAAGGCATTATTCCTGTTAATTATGATGATGCAGCCATGGGTAATATTGACAGTAAGGGCAGTTATACTATCCTGTTACAGGTGATAGCGGATATCAAAAAAAGGGAAACACAAGCTCCTCCAACACCACTACAACAACCCGCACCGCTTATAATAAAAAAACAGCCTGTTTTACTGAATACTTTAGCGCTGCCTGTAGTTGCTATGAACAATGAATTTTTATCAGGTGTTTGGAGCGGCACAATTGGCACTAGTACCAGCAATAATGACGACCCCTATTCTTTCAAATTTGCCAACAACGCTTTCTGGGTATTAAACCAGCAAGGTTCTGCAACAGCCAGCGGCGGTTACCAGATCACAAACGGAAATTTTACGGCTACCTATTTTGATACGAATGGATGGAAATATGAAGTGACTTCAACCGGCTATAATATTAATACAGGAGAATTAAGCGGTAACTGGACCTGTACAGGGGCCAACTATTATAAAACCGGTAAGTGGGTATCTAAAAAAATAAGCAACTGATTTTAATTCAAGCAAACAACAGATTTATGAAAAAGAATATTCTTGTAATACCATTACTATTAATCAGCATTGCTGCTGCTGCGCAAATTGAGAAAATAAACAAAGCTGAAATTAACAAGCCCACAGCAAACCCTATACTAATAAATAATCAAACAAAACCTATTAAAAATACGATACCCTCTAGTCCTGCATTTAATTTTAGCAATGTAAAAGCCTGTATTGATCTCCCTCCTTCCAGCAGTCCGCTTCCGCCAAGGGCAGCCTCAAATGCTTATACAATATACCGGATTGATGAAAATGGGAACCTGGGTAAAGTAGCCTACCAACGGCAACCATTAGCTGCAATTACCAACAAGATGTGGGAACCCGGCGAAACAATAAAGATTGGTTTTGATTTAACAGGCGGAAGCCTAAACCTGATGGAAAAGGTAAAATGGTATGCAAAAGCGTGGGAACAGTATGCCAATATTAAATTCGAATTTTTAACCAACATTACGAATGCTGTTATTAAAATAGGGTTTAAGCCCGGAGGATCGTATTCTTTAATTGGCCGTGAAGCACTAACTGTTCCTGCTAATTCAATAACCATGAATTTCGGCTGGCTGGCTACCACCACTGATGAAAGCCTGGCAAGAAGAGTAATTCTTCATGAATTTGGCCATGCACTTGGTTTTATTCATGAACATATGTCTCCTGGGGCAGGCATACCATGGGATAAAGAAAAAGTATATGCATTTTATAATCAACCACCCGATAACTGGAGCAGAGCAGATGTAGATAAAAACATCTTTGCAAAATATGCCACATCAATAACAAATTATTCCACCTACGACAGGTTATCAATTATGCATTATGTCATTCCTGCTGAGTTAACGACTGATGGAAGCAGTGTCCCTTTTAATACCGATTTTTCTGCAGTTGATAAACAATATGCAAAGCTGATCTATCCATTCCCACAATTACCTCCCAATGCAAACGGCACCTTAAAAACCAATGACGATTGTGATGAGATTTCCTTTTATGTAGAATATGGTGTGGTGGCTGCCGATAAAGTGGAATTTATTCTTTCGCTTGGAGAAACAAACACAAAGAAGGTAAACTGGTGGAAACAAATCAGTATTCCCCGGACGAATAATACTGTATCTAATTTATGGGTGCAAAATTATTCGTTAATACAAGAAGAAAACAAAACTATCGCCAACATACAAATTCCTATAAGTGAAATTAATACCACAAAAGGAATAGATTTTTGGAAAGCAAAGTTGCTGGGAATACATACCTTATTGGATTATAAATGGATTGTATTACCGGCCATTAAAGGAGGTTGCCGCGTAAGTTTAACCTGGAACAAGGATTCTTGCCTGTAAAGTCAAACTAAAATCCTGTTTTTAGGGGATAGGACTTGCCTTTCACTCATGATACATTTGGTCTATTAATTTTTAATTTGAAAAAAATAATATTCTCTGTCCTGCTTACAGTATTTGCCATAAGTATGGTATTTTCCCAAACCAACCCAAAACAAAAGGTTGTAAAAAAAGCGAGTACCGCAGTACTACTAAAACCACCACCACCACCACCGCCGCCACCAACGCCTCCACCACCGCCGCCGCTACCGCCTTCAACAAATAACAGCACAGGTACCGGCAATCAAATTACCCTTGTATATAGCTTGACAGCTGTAAAGGCTAACATCAGAACGGGAAACGATAATAAAGAATACCCATCAGCAGTACGCACATCTTTAAGAGTAAGAGGCTCGAAGATGGAATACGCCTCTTTTGTACAGGAAAATTTGAAAAATGAAATGAGGAGTAACTCAAACACCGAATTTGGGTTAGAAAAAAAGAGAGGAAATTTGTATGACGCCAATGGAAATTTGTTAGACATTAACCTGGCCGTTTTACAAACAACAGGATTTCATTTTAGAATAGATTACTCGGCCAATTTTCCATTTGACGCATGGAAAATTGAGGGTGTAACTATTACCTTAGAATTTAGAGACCAAAATGGCAACCTGCACCCCAGTCTTGGTCAAAAAACAATAACGTTTAGTAATGCAAATGGGTTTTTAAATGGCTATAAGGGAACCACTACGATGATTTGCAATACAGATGGATATTTTAACCCGCTGTCTGCATATATTGAATAGCAAATTATGTACTTATTTAGTTTAATAATTCCTGTATTACAAGTAACAACGTTGCTACTTATAAATAAAATCATTTTTGCATTTCAAATTTGAAACACAAAACCAATTTGTATGTAATATTTACTTCATCATTTAAAAAAACACATTATGAAAAAGTTGTTATTTATTCTGCCCGTATTTTTTTTCAGCCTTGCTCTGAATGCGCAGCAAACAGAAGACGATATCTATGTCGGCAAAAGTAAAACGTTTGGAAACTATAAAGGGGCAGCCATCTCAACAATCAATCCAAAATCTCTACCTGATGGGGACAGAAATACAAAACCAGTTAAAGGTTCATCAACCCTGGCCGGCACAGTAGTAAAAGTTGGGTGGTGCGAAGAGGACTGTTTGACAATATGGGTAAAAAAAGACGATGGAATGACAGTGGCGGTTGGAACAAGAGATTATGGTTTTTCCGTTCCAAAAGAAATAGTTGGGAAAAGAATTCTTATTGAAGGGATAGACCCCGCTAAGCTCATTCGTGATAGAAGGACTGTGAAAAAAGAATATCAGAAAGACATTCAATTTGCAGCAATAGGTATAAGGGTTATGGACTAAAATAGTATAAAATCTCAGAGGTAAATTCCCTCACTCATGCGTTTTTTATACAGTTATTTTCACATCTCACTGCCGGAGGTTTGAATTACGACAGAAAGCATCAAACCCCCACAACGATTAAGCAGGTTTAAAAGTACCGATTAGAAAAATGGCCATTGTTTACATCTAAATAACTGATGATGAAAAAATATATTCTCCAGTTGTTCATAACATCACTATTGTTTTCGGTTGCCTTTGCGCAAACCAACAGCTTTGATGTATTTACTTACCAGCCGCCGGAGTTTTTTACTAAAAGTGAATTGCCAGCACAGGTGCAGTGGAGTTTGAAAAATAATGATACCAGCTTTTGTCTCATTACAATTTACAAAAGCCTGCAGGCCAAAGATGATATAATGAAAGATGTATTAAGCCAGTGGAATGAACAAGTGGTAAAGCGATTAACCAGAGCCAATAAAAAACCACTTAAGATAATGACTGAACAATTATGGGATGGCTGGGCTTCCACCCTGGCGATTGGCAATTTTTATCAAAACAAAAAAAAATGCGTGCTGATGTTGTATTCGTTTAGAAAACATAAAGTAGCCGCCTGCGCAGTATATGCTTTCAGCGATAAAATATTCAAAGGGCCAATCGAAAAATTTTCAAAAAATCTTCACTTAATAACTACACCATGAAAAAACAATTTTTAGTCATGTTCTGCTTACTGCTTTCGTCAGGTATTACTATTGCTCAATCGCAAAAAAATGGTGAAAGTTTTGAACCTACTCTTACCAAGGGTGAAATTGCCTTTACTTCCTATGCCGGCAACCTTGTTGAAGGGGTTGATGCAGCAGCCATGATTAATGTGTATTGGCGCAGCTTGCACACCGGGCGAAATAATTATCCAAATAAAAACCAATGGAAACTGCTAACCGTACAAAGTCTGTTACGGGTAGAATATTTACGGATAGGGTTAGGCTCAATCATATAGGTATTTTGGGAATTAAGATGATAATAATCCTGTCAAAGTATGATTAATATCACTTCTTTAATGCGCAATAGCTTCCATCTTTAGCCTATTTACGCTTCTTCCATTATCCAAAAATTGGTAGTAGCAGGTCATTAATAATATTTTCAAACTAAAAACTAGTAATATGAAATCTCCACTTTTTTTGACCCTTGCAATTTGCTTTTTCATAACAAGTGTACAAGGTCAGGTATTAAAGGGTTTTGGGCAAAGAGCCAAAGCTAAAATTGATCAACGTATAAACAGGAAGATTGATAACGCCATGGATAAGGGTTTAGATAAAATGGAAGATAGTATCAAAATAAAAAAAAAGGCAGACGGAAGCACTAAGACTAAGGATGCAGATGGTACTGAAACAAAAACCTTTGCAGAAACTGCAACGCTTAGAAGTTACTCAAAATTTGATTTTGTACCAGGTGAAAAAGTTTTGTATTCAGAAGATTTTTCCGGGGATGTGATTGGCGAATTTCCTGCCAAATGGAATACCAATGG